>CAZZGU010000026.1:5449-18073 GCA_964653755.1 uncultured Nigerium sp.
GCAGGGATAAGGACACCCCTCCCGCTTGAGCAGCTTAAAAGCATCCTTCCCGGTGCATACGATGAGCTGATCGAGACCAGGGACATCCTCGAAGAGCATTACAAGGATATGCAGGACTTCGAGTTCACCATCGAGGACGGCAAGCTCTACATGCTCCAGACCCGCAACGGCAAGCGCACCGCCGCCGCAGCGGTGAAGATCGCCGTCGACATGGAGGAGGAGGGCCTCATCACCAAGGAGGACGCCATCCTCCGCATCGAGCCTGCCGCCCTGGACGCGCTGCTGCACCCCGCGATCGATCCGGACAACACCGAGAAGCCCATCACCAGGGGCCTGCCCGCGTCGCCGGGTGCCGCGGTCGGCAAGGTCTGCTTCTCCGCGGACGAGGCCGCCGAGCTCGGCGGCAAGGGCGAACAGGTCATCCTGGTCCGCTACGAGACCACCCCGGACGACATCCACGGGGTCATGGTCAGCCAGGGCGTCCTCACCGCCCACGGCGGCATGACCTCCCATGCGGCCGTGGTGGCCCGCGGCATGGGCATCACCTGTGTCGCCGGCGCGCAAGGGCTCGTCATCGACGTGAAGAACAACACCTGCACGATCAACGGCGTCGAGTACGTCGATGGCGCCGTCCTCACCCTCAACGGCACCACGGGCGAGGTGTTCAGCGGGGCCCTCCCGCTCGTGCCCCCGTCGATCAACGAGGACTTCGAGAAGGTCGGCGAGTGGGCCGATCAGATCCGGCGCCTCGGCGTCCGGGCCAACGCGGAGAACTTCGAGGACGCCTCCAAGGCCCGTGACCTGGGTGCGGAAGGCATCGGGCTGGCCCGGACCGAGCACATGTTCATGGCCGCCGACCGGCTCCCGGCCGTGCGCAAGATGATCCTCGCCGACAACGAGGAGCAGCGGACCGCCGCTCTCGCGGAGATCCTGCCCATGCAGCAGGCCGACTTCGAGGGCATCTTCACCGCGATGAAGGGCCTGCCCGTGACGGTGCGCCTGCTCGATCCGCCGCTGCACGAGTTCCTGCCGAACCTGGTGGAGCAGTCACTCCTCGTCCAGAAGCTTGAACTCACGGGCGCTGCGGCCGAGGACATCGAGCGGGAGCGCGAGACGCTCGCCCAGGTCAAGCGGCTGCACGAGCAGAACCCGATGCTCGGCACCCGCGGCTGCCGTCTGGCGATGCTCTACCCGTCGATCCCCGACATGCAGGCCCGCGCCATCATCCGGGCGGCCCTGGCCGTTCAGGAGCGCGAGGGCGAAACCGTCGGCGTGGAGATCATGATCCCGCTGGTCGCGCTCAAGAAGGAGCTGGAGATCCAGCGCGACATCGTCACCAAGGCCGTCGAGGAGGAGTTCGTGGCGGCCGGCAAGCGGCTGGACTACACCGTCGGCACGATGATCGAGCTGCCCCGCGCGGCCCTGATCGCCAACGAGATCGCCGAGGCGGCCGACTCAGCTTCGGCACCAACGACCTGACCCAGACCGGGATCGGCATCAGCCGTGACGACGCGGAGGCCGGGTTCCTCGGCTTCTACGTCGACTCCGAGGTCATGAAGAAGAACCCGTTCGAGTCGATCGACATCGATGGCGTCGGTCAGCTCGTCCAGATGGGCGTCGAACGCGGCCGCGCCACGAAGCCCGGCCTCAAGACCGGCGTGTGCGGCGAGCACGGCGGTGACCCCGACTCCATCGACTTCTTCCACAAGGTCGGGCTCGACTACGTGTCCTGCTCTCCGTTCCGCGTGCCGATCGCCCGGCTCGCGGCGGCCCGCGCCACGCTGCGGCACGGATAGTCCCTGACGACGCCGGTGGCCCGGCCCCCTCGGGGGTCGGGCCACCGGCCTGTCAAGGGTCGGACGCCTCCCTCTCAGGACAGCTCGACGTACGTCGCCGAGTACCCGAACCCGACGATGTCGTCGCGGCCATCACCGTCGACATCGCCCAGCAGGCGCGGGTACCGGTCCTGGCCCCAGCCGCCGTCGGCGCCGAAGTGGGTCGTGATGGTCTCGGGACCGAAGAAGAAGTTGTCGTCCCCGTAGGCGGCCATCACGCCCGTCGCACCGAAGCCGACCAGGTCGGCGATGCGGTCCCCGTTGATGTCGGCGAGCGTGCGAGGGTGCCGCGGGATGCGCCAGCCCTGGGCGTAGCCGAAATCGTTCAGCTCCAGCGAGACCGGCGCGAACGTCCGCTCGGCGCGGGAGTAGGCCACCAGCGTGCCGGAGTATCCGAAGCCGACGATGTCGGCGCTCGAGTCGCCGTTGGTGTCCCCGACCGCCCGCGGGTGGTCGGCACGCCAGCCCTGCGCGTAGCCGAAGTCCCGGACCTCCAGTTCCGGCTCGGTGAACGTGTCGCCGAGCTGGGAGAAGTACGAGACCCACACGCCGGCGTCCCCGAAGCCGACGATGTCGGCCTGGTCGTCACCGTCCACGTCGGCGAGCAGACGCGGGTGCCGGTCGACGCGCCAGCCCTGGGCGTAGCCGAAGCTGTGGATGCGCACGTCGACCCCGTCGAACGCGCGATCGCTGCGTCCGTGCGCGATGGTGACGCCGCCGTGCCCGAAGCCGACGATGTCGGCGGTGCCGTTGCCGTTGAGGTCGACGAGCTCCCGCGGATGCTGGTCCACCCGCCAGCCCTGGGAGTAGCCGAAGTTGCGCACCTCGAGTTCGGGGGCGGTGAAGGACCCGTTCGGCTGGGCATACGAGACGAGGACGCCGGCGTCCGCGAAGCCGACGAGGTCGTCGCGGCCGTCGCCGTCCACGTCGGCGACCCTGCGGGGGTGCCGGTCGACGCGCCAGCCCTGGGCGTAGCCGAAGTCGGTGACCTTGAGCGCCGGCGCGCCGAACGTGCCGTCAGACCGGCCCAGCGCGACGTAGGTGCCGGCGTCGCCGAAGCCGACGACGTCGGCCCGGTCGTCGCCGTTCACGTCCCCCAGGACACGCACGTGGCGGTCGACCCGCCACCCGTTCGTGTAGGAGAAGTACGGCTGGTCGGTCAGCGCGTGGGCCGGGGACGCCAGCGCGGTGGCGGCGAGGGTCGCGATCGAAGCCCCGGCGAGAATGCGAATGAGTCGTGATCTGGTCATGGTGTCTGCCCCACATTTCGGACGTTGTCAGGATCAACGCTTTCCTGGGGCGCCTGCGATGGTGGCGGGCCCGGACGGTCCCTCGCCCGTCGGGGCTGCGCGCGGTATCACACGCGTCGTGCCGGCCGGGAGGACCCTGTCACCCAGTCAGGTCAGGGTGGCCCGCCGGACAAGCAAGTTTACCCTTGCCCGCTGCGGTCGAACAGGGGGTCGGTCAGGCGTCCGGGCGGCCGTCGAGGACGGCACGCGTCCCGGAGAGCCCGAGCCGGGTGGCTCCCGCTTCGACGAGGGCGACCGCGGCCGCCCACGTCCGGATGCCGCCCGAGGCCTTGACTCCGAGACGTCCGCCCACGGTGGCGGCCATCAGCGTGACCGCGTGGACCGAAGCCCCACCCGCCGGATGGAACCCGGTCGAGGTCTTGACGAAGTCCGCGCCGGCGGCCTCCGCAGCCCGGCACGCGGCCACGATCTCGGCGTCGGTCAGCGCCGCGGACTCGATGATGACCTTCAGGACGCCGGGGTGGGGGACGGCCGCCCGGACGGCCGCGATCTCCGCCTCGGTGGCCGCGACATCGCCGGACTTCAGCAGCCCGAGGTCGATCACCATGTCCACCTCATCGGCGCCGTGGGCGACGGACTCGGCGGCCTCTGCAGCCTTCATGGTGGCGGTGTGCTTGCCGGACGGGAAACCGCACACCGTGGCGACCTTGACGGCGCCCGGCGGCACCGGCAGCGGCAGCATCGACGGTGAGACGCAGATCGACCAGGTGCCCAGATCGGTGGCCTCGGCCAGGAGCGCCTCCACGTCGGCGACGGACGCCGTGGGCGCGAGCAGGGTGTGGTCGACGAGACGGGCGAGTGAGCCGGGGGCGAGTTGGCCGGGGGTCAGTTCCATGGCTGCTCCTCAGGCCTGCAGGTTGGGGCGGTCCTTGACGAGTTGACGGGCGGTGGTCTTCGCCCGCAGGACCGCACGGCGGTCGGTCACGAAGATCCAGGCCACGAGCGCGAGGCCGCTGACGGCGGCGATCAGGAAGAACACGACGGCCAGCGCCGGGTAGCCCCACAACCGGGGTCCGCCCTCCACCCGGATCATCAGCGCGGCCGCCACCGTGACGGCCGCGAGGATGATGCCCACGGTGACACGGTTGGCCAGGCGCTGGGCGACGGCGAGGACGCGGTCCTCGTCGAAGGCGTCAACCCGGAAGGAGAGCTCGCCGCTGCTCAGGGCGTCCATGACCCGGTTCGCGCGGCGGGGGAGTTGCTCGGCGAACTCCTTGGCCTCGAGGGCGCTGGAGACCAGGCCTCCCCCGGAGACGCTCAGCCCGGCACCCAGCACCGCGAGGAGGTTCTCGCGAATGGCGTCCGCGGGCTCGAAGTCGGGATCCAGGTGCTGGACGGTCTGGTCGAGGTTCAGCAGGGCCTTGCCCACGAGCGACATCTCCGCGGGCGGGCGCAGCCCGTGCGCGCCGGAGAGGCGGGCCAGTTCGACCAGCACCGTGCCTGCCTGCAGGTCGGCGCCGAGCGCGACGGTCCCGGACACGAGATGGGCCACGTCGTCGCGGAACGAGGCGGCGTCGAAGTCGGGAAGGGGGTGCCCCATCCCGGCCAGGAGGGTCGCCACGGCCTCCCCGTCCCCGTCTGCGATTCCGAGCAGCAGCTTGACCAGTTGCGCCTGCACCCGCCGCGGCACGCGGGCCACCATGCCGAGGTCGATGATCGCGAGGCGTCCGTCGGGCGTGACGAGCAGGTTCCCGGGGTGGGGGTCGGCGTGCAGCAGGCCCTCGCCCAGCAGCGTCCGGAGCGTGAAGCGGAACAGGGCCTCCGCCAGGGCGGGGCCGTCGATGTCGAGCAGCCCGAGCGGACCCACGTCGGTCACCTTCTTGCCCCCGACGTACTCCATGGTCAGCACCTGGGAGGTGGAGAAGGCCGGCAGCGGCTCGGGGACGAGAAGGAGGTCCTCGTCGCTCGCGAGCTCCCGGAAGCGGCTGAGGTTGGCGAGCTCCTTGCGGTAGTCCAGCTCGTCGGCCATGCTGCGCCGGAACTGCCCCAGCAGGCGTGAGACGCCCACCCGCATGCCCGCGCTGGTCTTGTCGTCCGCGAGAGTGGCCATCTGGCCGAGCAGCTCCATGTCGCCGCGGACCTGGTCCCGGACGCCGGGGCGGAGCACCTTGACGATGACGTCCTTGCCGGTGACGGTCACGGCACGGTGCACCTGGCCCAGCGACGCCGAGGCCAGTGGCTTGTCGTCGAACGTGGAGTACAGGTCCCGCACGCGCAGACCGAGCTCGGACTCGATGATCGACCTCACCTGTTCGGCGTCGATCGGCGCGACGTCGTCCTGGAGTCGGGACAGCGCCTCGGTGTACGGCTGAGGGAGCAGATCGAACCGGGTCGACAGCAGTTGTCCCAGCTTGATGAAGGTCGGACCGAGCGCCTCCAGGTCCTCGGCGAGGCGTTGAGGTCCCTCACCGGCGTCCACCCCCTCGCCGGGGGCTGACGGATCCGGGGACCCCGACAGGAGCCCGGACCGGCCGTGGCGCGCGATCAGCCTGACGATGCCGGTGATCCGCTTCAGTTGCTCGCTCATGCTGCTTCTCCTCGTCGCAGGCCGGGGCAGGTCGGGGCCGTCGTGCCCAGGCTGTTCTCATGATTCCAGCAACCGCCACAGCCCGCCGAATTGCCCCGGACGTCGTGGGACGACTGTGCGCACCGGTGCGGGCCACCTCGGGGAAGGGCTGCCGCCGTCAGGCCAGAGGGACGCGGACGCTGAAGGTCGTCCTGCCGGCGCTGGACGTCACTGCGGCGGTGCCGCCGTGGGCCGCGACGACCGCCGCCACGATGGCCAGGCCCAGCCCGGTGCTGGACGTGCCCTTCCCCGACCGGGAGCGGGCGGCGTCCGCGCGCACGAAACGCTCGAACACCCGGTCCGTCAGGCCCGTGGGGATGCCTGGCCCGTCGTCGGTGACCCGGACGACGGCGTACCCGTCCTCGCTGGAGAGAGCTGTCTCCACGGATGTGCCGGGCGGGGTGTGGGTCCGGGCGTTCGCCAGCAGGTTCACCACCACCTGGTGCAGGCGCAGGCCGTCCGCGCGTGCCACGACGTCCTGTTCGGGCAGGGAGACCGACCACACGTGGTCGGGGCCCGCGACCTGGGCGTCGGACACCGCGTTCACGACGATGTCGTTCACGTTCGTGGGGCGCAACTCGAGCTTGGGGTCTGCGTCCAGGCGAGCCAGCAGGAGGAGGTCCTCGACCAGGTGCGACATGCGCTCGGACTCGGACTCGATCCGCACCAGCGCGTGGCGCGTCTCGGCGGGCAACTCGTCACGACCGTGCCGCGTGAGCTCCGCGTACCCCCGGATGGAAGCCAGCGGGTTCCGCAGTTCGTGGGACGCGTCGGCGACGAACTGGCGGACTTTGGTCTCGGAGCGCTGCCGCGCCGCGAGGGCGCCCTCCACATTGTCGAGCATGTGGTTGAAGGCGATGCCGACCTGACCGACCTCGCTGCGCGGGTCGGTGTCCTCGGTCGGGACGCGCACAGGAACGGCGACCTCGCCACTGTCCAGCTCCAGCCGGGACACCTGGGTGGCGGTGGTGGCCAGCCGGGACAGCGGACGCAGGCTGCGTGACACGACCTGACGGGTGGCATAGGAGGACAACGCGATCGCGCCCATCGTCAGCACCCCCTCCGCCAGCAGGAGCTTGGTCATCGTGCGGGAGACCTCGGCCAGGGGGAGGCCGGTCACCGCGGTGCCGTCCGGCCGCTCCACCGCGAGGACGCGGTAGACCCCCAGCTCGAGCCGGACGGTGCTCGGCGCGCCCGGCTCGACGGCGGCGAGCAGTTCGGCGTCGGCTTCGGTGAGGCCCTCACGTCCGTCCTCTGTCTGGACGAAGGCGGTCACGAGCGTGTAGCCCGGGAACTCCTCGACGCGCAGCAGGATGAGACCCATCCGCTGGCCGGCGGTGCCGGGATCATCGGGACGCGGGTCCGGGTAGTCGCCGCCGCGGACGCCGTCGTCCCCCAGACGACCCGCCGTCGCCATGAGCGTCTCGTCCAGCTGGGCCTGCAGGATTCCGAACGTCGCCACCGCGGTCAGCAGGCTCAGCAGGACGGCCGCGAGCGCGACGAGGGCGCTCGTCCGGAGCACGAGGCGCCGGCTCAGCGTGCCGCGCCCCATCGTCGCCAGGGAGCCGGGCGCGGTGGGACGGGTCATCCCATCGCCGGCTTGAGGACGTAGCCGGCTCCCCGCAGCGTGTGGATCATCGGGGGGCGACCGGCGTCGATCTTCTTGCGCAGATAGCTGATGTACAGCTCGACGACGTTGGCCTGACCGCCGAAGTCGTAGTTCCACACCCGGTCCAGGATCTGCGCCTTCGACAGCACCCGACGAGGATTGCGCATCAGGTAGCGCAACAGCTCGAATTCCGTCGCGGTCAGTGTGATGGGGTCGCCCCCGCGGGTGACCTCGTGGGAGTCCTCGTCGAGGACCAGGTCGCCGACGACCAACTCGGAGCTGGGCCGCGCCTCCGTCGCGCCCGTGCGCCGGAGCAGGCCGCGGAGCCGGGCGATGAGTTCCTCCAGGCTGAAGGGCTTGGTCACGTAGTCGTCGCCGCCGGCCGTGAGTCCGCTGATGCGGTCGTCGACGGCGTCGCGGGCGGTGAGGAACACCACCGGGACGTCCGGCTGCTCGGTGCGGATGCGGCGCATCACCTCCAGCCCGTCGAAGTCGGGCAGCATCATGTCGAGCACGATGACGTCCGGACGGACCTCGCGCGCCGCCTGGACCGCCGTGAGCCCGGAGTCCGCGGTCGCGACCTCCCAGCCCTCGTATCGCATGGCCATCGTCAGCAATTCGGTGAGACTCGCTTCGTCGTCGACGGTCAGAACCCGGATGGGGGTTCCGTCCGGGTGCTGCAGTGCCTGGCCGGAGCGGGGGGCGGACCTCGTCATGGGCCAAGACTGCCAGTCAGAAGGTGAGGGGCCCCCATGTGTTCGCTGTGGATCAGCTGTGAGCCGCGTCGTGCGGGCGGGCCCGGCCACGCGTCTGGAGACTCCGATGCCACAATGGGGCGGGGGAGTTGCGAGCGAAACACGGAGGTGACATGGACGAGCCGCGCGACGCGCAACCCCCGGCTGGCGACTACGGCGGTCCCATCTTCCGTCCCGCTCCGGGGCAGGGTGCGCGACAGGCCGACCCTTCGGCTCCCACGACCTCGAGCCCGCCTGCCGCCCGCGGCGGGTGGCAGGGCTATTCCGAAACCATTCCGGGCGAGGAGCCACCGCTGAAGCGGGCCGGCCAGGCGGACGCCCCGGGGCCGCGCCGAGGGGTCTCTCCCGTGCGGTCGTCCAGAGCCCCGTTGGCCATTGGGGTGGTAGCGGTCCTGCTCGTCGTCGCCGTTTTCGCGGCCCTCGCCCTGCTGCGCGGCGAGCGCGCCGCATCGGACCTCCCCACCGTGAGCACGTCCGCTGAGGGCCCCGGATCGGAAGCGGCGGCGCTGACTGAGTTGGAGACACTCGCGGCGAGCGACCTCGAGTCCGTGCCGCGAACGAGTCAGCACGTGGCCCAGCTCGCGTCGAAGTACGTGGGGATCACCGACCCACTGCAGACGGCTTCCAACGGCAGCCACACGTTCCTCGCTGAGGACATCCTGCTCGAGCACCGGGCCTTGCGCGAGCGGCTGGACACCGTCCGGATCGTGCTGCTGCGCAGCACCGCCTATGGGACGCGGCGCACCCATGAGGGACAGCCGTACTGGGTGACGATGGCCCTGAGCCCGACGTTCACCTCCTCGGACGATGTGAGGCAATGGTGCCGCGAGTCCTTCCCAGACCTGACCGGGACCGATCTCACCAACTCCTGCATGGTGAACCGACTCGTCCCCTGACGGGAGCGCCGGCTCACCGCACCGAGAACCCGGTGAGTGTGGGGTCGGGCTCGCGGCGTCCGACGGTCGAGTCGCTCACGCTCCCCGGTCGGCCTCGCACCGACGCGGCAGTGACGCGATGCACCATCGCGGCGACGTCGCCGGGCAGGCCCTGGACGTCGACGCGGACGCGGCCGTCGGGCAGGTTCTCAACTCCGCCGACCAGACCCAGCTGACCTGCCTGGTGCGAGACCCACCAGCGGAACCCGACACCCTGGACCCAGCCGTCGACGACGATCGTGACCCGGTGCACGGGGGTCGCCCGGTTCAGCCGTGCAGGTAGCCGAGCAGGTGGCTGCGCTCGTCGAGGAGCTGGTCGATGCGGTGCTTCACGACGTCGCCGATGGAGACGATCGCGCTCAGTTCGCCGTCGACCACGACGGGCACGTGACGCACCCGCCGGTACGTCATGGTGTGCGCGGTCTCCTCGATCTCGTCCTCGGGCTTGGCGACGACCACGTCGGTGCTCATCATCTGCGCGACGGTCTGGTCGAGCGCCTGCGCTCCCTGGGTGAAGAGCGCCCGCACCACATCGCGTTCGCTGACGATGCCCTCCAGGTGTCGTCCGTCGGTGGACACGACGACGGCACCGATGTTGTGCTCGGCGAGCAGCGCGACGAGTTCCGTGACGGAACTCGTGGGGGTGATCGTGACCACGTCGTGGCCCTTGGAGCGGATGACATCTTCGAGTCTCATGGCGGCAAAACATAGCGGGTGCCGGTTCCCCGCGCCAGCCCCCAGCGGCAATAATGCTCCCCCAGACAGGAGTGCCCATGACCCACCTTTCAGCCCGCACCGGCGTCGTCCGTGCAGGGATCGACACCGACTCTGCCTTCGGTGCGGTCGCCCCGCCGATCCACCTCTCGACGACGTACAGCTTCCGGGGCCCCGGTGAGCCGCGGGAGTACGACTACAGCCGGGCGGGGAATCCGACGCGGACGGTGCTGGCCGGGGCGCTGGCCGACCTCGAGGGGGGAGCGGGGGCCGTGGTGACGGCCAGCGGCATGGCGGCAGCGTCGGCCTGCCTCCACGCCCTCGCGCCTCCGGGTGCGACGGTGGTCGTGCCCCACGACTGTTACGGAGGCTCCTGGCGCCTGTTCGACGCCTTGGCCCGTCGCGGCCTCTACCACCTCGAGGTGATCGACCTGACCGTGGCGGGAGCCGCGCAGCGGGTGGCGGGCATCGCCCCGGACCTGTTGTGGATCGAGACGCCCTCCAACCCGCTGCTGCGCCTCAGCGACATCGCGGCCCTTGCCGACGCCGTCCACGCGGGCGCGGGGCTGGTCGTCGTGGACAACACCTTCTGCTCGCCGGTCCTGCAGCGGCCGCTGGCTCTGGGGGCGGACGTCGTGGTCCACTCCACGACCAAGTACCTCAACGGCCATTCCGACGTCGTGGGCGGCGTGGCGGTGGCGGCGGACGCCGCGCTCGCCGCCGATCTGGCCTGGTGGGCCAACTGCCTGGGGGTCACCGGAGGCGCGATGGACGCCTACCTGACGCTGCGGGGCCTGCGGACGCTCCACCTGCGCATGCGGCAGCACGAGGAGAACGCGACCCGGCTGGTGGACGCGGTGCTCGGCCACCCGGCCGTGACGGCGGTCCACTACCCGGGGCTGCCGGACCATCCCGGCCACGCGTTGGCGGTGCGTCAGCAGGACGGCTTCGGGGGAATCCTGAGCCTGGAGCTCGCCGGCGGGGAGGCTGGCGTCCGGTCCTTCCTGGCGGGGTTGGAGTGCTTCACACTCGCCGAGTCGCTCGGCGGCGTGGAGTCGCTGGCGTGTCACCCGGCGACCATGACGCACGCGGCGATGCCGGCCGAGGTTCAGGAGGCGGCGGGGCTGACGCGCGGCCTGGTGCGGCTCAGCGTCGGGATCGAGGATCCGACGGACCTCGTCCGCGACGTCCTCGCCGGGCTGGAGCGCGCGGTCGATCGGGCGTGAGCGTCGTCAGCGCGCCTGCCGCTCGGAGAGCGCCGCCAGGATGAGCCGCACGCAGGCGTCCAGCCCGAGGGCCTCGGTGTTCAGCACCACGTCGTACGCAGCGGTGCAGCGCGGGTCCCAGTCGTAGAGCCGTCGCGACATCTCGGCGCGCAGGGCGTCCTCGCGAGCCAGCCGGTCCAGCGCGTCAGCGGCGGACAACCCCGCGTCGCCGAGCGCCCGCCGGACGCGGGCGTGGGGCGGGGCGTCCAGCTTGACGTGGAGGGTGTTGGGGCGATCGGCGAGGATCACGGTGGCATTCCGCCCCAGGATGACTGCCCCCTCCCGGACGAGCCGCTTGACCTCAGCCGTGTTGGCGACGGCAACGTCGGCGTCCGGGTTGTCCACCCACGGCAAGGGAGCGTTGTCGGGCCCCACATTGGCCGACCCGAGCAGGCGCAGGAAATCGGCGAGGAAGCCGGTGTCCTCGGGACGCTCCGCGGCCTCGGCCAACCGGGCCGAGGAGAATCGCTGGTCGATCCACGTCACGCCCAGGGCCTCCGCCAACCGCGGTCCCACCTCCTGCGCGCCTGCGCCGGATGACTCGAACAGGGTGATCACCGGCCGGTGCGCGTCCTGATGGTCCCGCTCCTGCTGGCCGGTCTCGTCTCGTGCGCTCGCCACACCGGCATGGTAGACCAGCGCGGTCAGGCGACCGGGGGAAACTCCTCGCGGGCCTGGACTGCGATCCGCCTCATCATTGCGTGGTCGAAGCCCGCACCGATCACGCCTCCGGCCACGGGAACGAACCTGCCGAGCCGGCTGAGGCCCTGCTGGCCGATCTGGCGAAGGATCCGGAAGCCGACGGCCTTCTGGACGATCATGACGGCAGAACGGGGGAGCGAGCGGGTGGCCGTCGCGAGAACCCCGGCGGTCACGGGGACGCCAGCCTTGGCGAGGACGTCCGCGGAGTTCGACCCGATGAGGGTGAGCAGCACCGCGGTGCGGATCTCGGCGCGGTCCAGGTCGTATCCGCGCAGGTGCGCGATGGCGGCGACCATGCGCGTGGCGTGGACGTGGAGGGCGAAGACGTTCGCGGGGAGGGCAACCAGCATGGTGATGAATCCGCCGACCCCGGTGACGAAGCCGGCAGCCGTGCCGCCGATCAGGTGCTGGCTGACGACGCGGTCGACCGCCTCCTCGGCGTCAGTGGAGCGCGCCAGGGCCTTGTCAGCGACCGTGCTGGCCGAATCGTACGGGCCCGTGCCACGGACGCCGAGGGCGAGGATCTGCTGGATGAGACGGGTGACCGCGCTGTCGTCGCCGTCCGCGGCCGAGGCCTCGTCCAGCGCCCGGCGCGTCATGCGGACGTCGGGCTGGCCGTCCTTGAACATGTCGAACAGCCCCACGATGGTCCTCCTTGGCGGTCGGGGTCAGTCCTCGGGATCGGCTCCCTCGAGGGCGTCTTCGTGACGGTAGGCACTGGTGTCGAGGACCGGGTAGTGCGCCACGGGATCGCCTTCGGGGAATTTCTCGGCGTTCTGGGACACGTAGTCGGCGTGGGTGCGGTGCGCGTCGTCGAGCAGGTCGAGCAGGTCCGCGTCGGCCTCGACCAGGGGCTGGTACTTCGCGGGGAGCGCGAGGACCTGCGCCTCGTTCCTGAGCAGGTTCCGGTAGTGCTTCTCCCGGACGCCGATG
>CAZZGU010000027.1:0-16634 GCA_964653755.1 uncultured Nigerium sp.
CCGACGCGAGGACCACGAAGTCGGGATCGAGGGGGATCCACTGGGGCACCTGTGCCTGGAACTCCTCCCGGAGGACTGTCAGGTGTCCGACCCCCGCAGACGCCAGGAACGCACCGAGCAGGAGGCGTCCGGCGGTCCGGACGGGCCCCGACCGCTGCGGGGCCGGTGCGGACGCGGTGCGCAAGGACAATGTTTCCATGACTGAAGTATTGCGCACAATCGGGTTGTGCGCAATACTTCCTTCGTGACCCCGGATCTACGCCTCGACGAGCAGCTCTGCTTCGCGCTCTACGCCGCGTCGCGGGCGACCACGGGCGCGTACCGCCGGGCCCTGGACGAGGTGGGCCTCACCTACCCGCAGTACCTGGTCATGCTCGCCCTCTGGGAGGCTGACGGGCTCACCGTCAGCGAGCTCGGCCAACGGCTCCATCTCGACTCCGGCACCCTGTCCCCCCTGCTCGGCCGCCTTGCGGCGTCCGGCCTGGTGACGCGCACGCGCCCTGACACAGACGCCCGCCGCGTGGTCGTCCACCTCACCGCCGCGGGCCAGGACATGCGAGCCGACGCCGAACTCATCCAGTGCGCGCTCCTCGACCGCCTCGACATGCCGGCCGAGGACCTGATCCTCCTGCGCAGCCTCGCCCGTCGCCTCGTCGCATCACTGGAGGCCCCCACGAACCCCACCCCCTCGGTGCCCGAGCCCACAGCAGCCAACACCCCGAATCCGCACCACCACAAACCCGAAGGAGCATCATGACCACCCTGTACGACTTCACCGCCTCGACGCTGGCCGGCGAGCAGCGTTCGCTCGCTGACTACCGTGGCAAGGTCGTCCTCGTCGTCAACACGGCCTCGAAGTGCGGGTTCGCCCCGCAGTTCGGTGGGCTTGAGCAGCTCTACACCACCCACGCGGACGCCGGCCTGGTCGTCCTCGGGTTCCCCAGCGACCAGTTCGCCGGGCAGGAGTACGACGACGACGCCCAGATCGCCGAGTTCTGCCAGATCAACTACGGGGTCACGTTCCCCATGTTCGCCAGGATCGACGTGAACGGCCGCGGCGCTCACCCGCTGTACCAGTGGCTGCGCAGCGAGTCGGGCGGACTGCTCGGGGACGCCATCAAGTGGAACTTCACGAAGTTCCTCGTCGACCGCGAGGGGCGCGTCGTGCGCCGGTACGCCCCGACGGTTGAGCCGTCCGCGATCGAGCCCGACATCCGCGCCCTCCTGTGACCGGACCGGGCCAGGGAGCCCCGCACGCTCCCTCACTCCGGTTCGACGGGGTATCGAAGCACTACCCCGGCGGGGCGGTGGCCGTCGACGACTTCAGCCTGACGGTGCCCGGTGGCCGCACGACCGTGCTGGTCGGCTCCAGTGGCTGCGGCAAGACGACCCTGTTGCGCATGGTCAACCGGATGGTGACTCCTACCTCGGGCCGCGTCCTCATCGACGACGCGGACGTCGCCGCGTCCGATCCCGTGCCGCTCCGCCGCAGCATCGGGTACGTCCTGCAGCAGGGGGGCCTGCTCCCCCACCGGGTGGTCGTCGACAACGTCGCGACCGTGCCGCGCCTGCTCGGCACGCCCAAGGCCGAGGCCCACGACCGAGCGCTCGAACTCCTGGACGCGGTGGGTCTCGACCGCGCCCTCGCCGGCAGGTACCCCGCCCAACTCTCCGGCGGGCAGCAGCAGCGGGTCGGCGTGGCGCGCGCCCTCGCCGCCGACCCGAAGATCCTCCTCATGGACGAGCCCTTCGGCGCGGTCGACCCCGTCGTCCGCGCGGACCTGCAGCGGGACCTCCTCGACCTGCAGGCCCGGCTCGGCAAGACGATCCTCTTCGTCACCCACGACATCGGCGAGGCGTTCACCCTCGGCGACGAGATCGTCATCCTGCAGTCCGGCGGCCGGATCGCCCAGCGGGGCACGGCCGTCCAGATCGTGGCCGCCCCCGCGGACGACTTCGTGGCACGGTTCATCGGCCTGGACGCCGGCGCCTCCGACCTCCGCATCGAGACCGTGGACGGGACGCGTCTGGTGCTGGACGGCCGCGGGCGCCCCGTGGGCCGCCTCCGTCCGGGCACCCGCACTGGGGAGCCCTGATGACCTGGGTAGCAGCCAACCTCGACACGATCGCGGCGGCCGCCTGGTCCCACCTGGTGCTGAGCGTGCCTGCCATCGTGGCGGCGTTCCTGCTCTCCCTACCGATCGCGTGGGTGGCCCACCGCCACCGCTGGACCTCGTTCACCCTTGTCACCGCCAGCAGCCTGCTCTACGCGATCCCCTCCCTCCCCCTCCTCATCGTGCTGCCCATGATCACGGGGGCCGGCGTCCGGGACTCTCTCAATGTCGTGGTGGCCCTCACCCTCTATGGCGTGGCGCTCATGGTACGTGCCGGGCGCGACGCGCTGGCCGCCGTTCCCGCAGGCGCGGTGACCGCCGCGGTCGCGCTCGGGTACTCCCCGATCCGCAGGTTCCTCGGCGTCGAGCTTCCGCTGGCGGGGCCGGGGCTGCTCGCCGGCCTCCGGGTGGTCGCGGTGAGCACGGTGGCTCTCGTGACGGTGAGCGCGGTCCTGGGCGTCGACTCGCTGGGGATGCTCTTCATCGACGGCTTCCAGCGCGGCATCCTGGCTGAGATCGTGGCCGGCATCGTGCTCACCGTCGCGCTCGCGCTCGCGGTCGACGCCCTGCTCGTCGGGCTCGGCCGGCTCCTGCTGCCCTGGGCCGCAAAGGGGGCGGCGCGATGAACTACCTCGCCGATGCGCTGGCCTGGCTCGCCGACCCGCTCAACCAGGCAGGACCCGCCGGAATCTGGGCGCGGACGGCCGAACACCTCGCGTACACGTTCGCGGCCACCCTGCTTGCCGCGCTGGTCGGCGTCCCGCTCGGGTTCGCCGTCGGGCACACAGGCAGGGGTCGCTTCCTCGTCGTCGCGACGACGGGCGCCTCCCGCGCCCTGCCCGCCATCGGCGTCCTGACCCTCATCGCCCTCATCGTGGGGATAGGCCTCGCCGCGCCGATGGTCGCGCTCGTGCTGCTGGCCGTCCCGTCGATCCTCGCGGGCGCCTACTCCGGCATCGAGGCCATCGAACCCGCCGTGGTGGACGCCGCCCGTGCCGTCGGGCTGTCGGAGTGGCAGGTGTTGACCCGGGTGGAGGTCCCGCTCGGGCTGCCTCAGCTCATCGGCGGTCTGCGCTCTGCCTTGCTGCAGGTGCTCGCGACCGCGACGCTGGCCGCCTACGTGGGCGGCGGGGGCCTGGGACGCTTCCTCTTCCTGGGCCTCAAGACCCAGGACTACGCGCAGATGTTGGCCGCGGCGATCCTGGTCGTGGCGCTGGCCATTGTCCTCGAAGTAGCCTTCGAGGTGTTGGAAAACCTCGTGGCACTCCCCGGCCGACCCAAGGAAGGCGTCTCATGAAGCACACCCCGGCCCGTCGCACCCTCCTGGCTGCCACCGCGCTGGTCGGAGCCTCGCTCCTGTTCGCAGGCTGCGCGAGCTCCGCCCCCCTGTCCACGCCGGACTCCACGGCGTCCGCGAGTGTCGCGGGCACGGTCGTGGTCGGGTCGCAGCAGTACTACAGCAACGAGATCATCGCCGAGCTGTACGCCCAGGCGCTCGAGGCGAAGGGGTTCACCGTCGAGCGCGAGTACCAGATCGGGCAGCGCGAGGTCTACCTGCCCGAGTTGGAAGCCGGGCGCATCGACCTCCTGCCCGAGTACAACGGCAATCTGGTGCAGTACTACGACAAGGCCACCCAGGCGAAGACCACGGAGGAGATCACGATGGCGCTCGCCGAGGTGCTCCCGGACGGCCTGCGCCCGCTCGCGCCCGCCGAAGCCACCGACCAGGACTCCTACACCGTCACCCGCGCCACCGCGAACGCGTACGGCCTGGTGACGATCGCCGACCTCGCCAAGCTCCCCCAGCCGGTCCTGGTCGCAGGCAACTCCGAGTTGGCGGTCCGCCCGTACGGCCCGCAGGGCCTGAGCTCGGTCTACGGGGTGACCGCCCAGGTCGTGCCCGTCGAGGATTCCGGCGGCCCGCTGACCCTCAAGGCCCTGCTCGACGGCACCGTCGTGGCCGCGGACATCTACACGGCGGATCCCGCGATCGGCGTCAACGATCTGGTGAGCCTCGCTGATCCCGAGGCACTGATCCTGCCCCAGAACGTGGTCCCCATCGCCTCGGACAAGGTGAACGCCGACATGGCCGCGGTCATCGACGCGGTCAGCGCCGAACTTGACACGGCCGAGCTCATCGGACTCAACGCGGCCAGCGTGAACGAGCAGGCCAAGAGCGCCGACCTCGCCCGCGACTGGCTCGCCGACAAGGGTCTCGCCTGACCTTTCGCCGAGGGCCTGCCTTACGCCGAGGGCCTGCCTTACGCCCGCCGGGCGTAAGGCAGGCCCTCGGCGCACGTAAGGCAGGCCCTCGGCGGAAAGAAGGTCAGCCCGAGATCGCCTGGAGGGCGGCGTCCATCTCGGCGCGCGAGAGGACACCCACCCGCACTGACCGGACGACCCCGTCGGCGTCGATGAAGTAGTGGGTCGGCACGCCCATGACATGGTAGGTGGCCGAAACCGCCGCGTCCGGGTCAGGAACGTGGGTGAAGGTCATGCCCAGCCGCTCCACGTACGGACGGACGGCGGCCGCGTCCTCGGACAGGTACACCGCCATCACCTCGGCGCCCGGGGCCTGCTCGTGGGCAGCCTGTATGTCCGGCGCCTCGACCCGGCAGGACGCGCACCACGTGGCACCGAACGTCAGCCACACCGGCCGGCCCCGCAGTTGCGCCAGCGAGACCTCGACCTCGTCCAGCGAGGCGGCGGTGAAGTCGGGCGCCAGTTGCCCCACCTGCGGCGCCGCGCCGGCCGCGGGTGCCACGTCCACAGCCGAGACGCCCGCTCCCAGCCCCGCGCCCGCGGCGTCCGGTTCGGTGGATTCGACGAGGACGTACGCCCCGAGCAACACCGCCACGAGGACGCCGGCCAACGCGAGGTAGCGGGTCTTACCCATAGGAGTGCAGGCCTCCGAAGAAATGATTGCCGAAGTACGAGAAGAGCACGGCGGCGAAGCCGAGCACGAGCAGCCACGCCGCGCGCTTGCCACGCCAGTCACGGACGACCCGCGCGTGCAGGTAAGCCCCGTAGATGAGCCAGGTCACGAGAGCGGCGGTCTCCTTGGGATCCCAGCCCCAGTACCGTCCCCACGCAGTGTCGGCCCACAGGGCCCCCAGCAGGATCATCACCGTGATGAGCGGGAACGTCGCGACCACACCGCGGTAGCCGATCTCGTCGAGCTTCTCCAGCGACGGCAGGTTCCACTTCACGTGCGGGTGGATCAGGTACAGGACGGCCGCGCCGAACGACACGCAGGCCGCCCCGTAGGACAACGCGGCCGTGAGGACGTGCATGGTCAGGAGAATGCTGTTCTGGAGCGCCGGGATCAGCGGCGACGGCTGCGCGTCCTGCGTGGTGGCGTAGAGCAGCATGCCCAGGATGACGGGCAGCACGACCAACGCCAGCGCCCGCACGTTGTAGCGCCAGTCGAAGTAGACGAACGCCAGCGTCATGCCCCAGGCGAACGAGATCGCGAACTCGTACTGGTTCGCGAAGGGGGCGTGCCCGCTCGCTATGGTGCGGAACACCAGCGCCAGGGTCAGCAGCACCGCGGCCACCTGCACGAGTTTGCTGCTGTACCAGGCCACCCCGTGCGTCGTGGACGGTCGCGGCTCGCCGGAGTCGTCGGTCACGTCGGCGTCCGCCCCGCGGGCACCGGTGAGGGCAGCGGCCGGTTGGCGCGCGGGCCGTCGCTTCGTGGCGACCACGACGATGTAGGACGCCAGCGCCAGGACCATGAGGATCGTGGCTGCCACCAGGGCGTACTTCGACAACTCAAGCATCGGACTGACCCACCTTCTGGGGTTGGCGGACAGGACGGTCGGAGCCCAAAGCGCCGACCAGCGTGCGGAACGTGTCTTCGAATGTCGAGTCGGGCCGGTCTGCCGAGGCGACGCTGACCTCGCTCCCGTCCTCGCCCGGGACGACGCGGACCCAGAGGCGATGGTGCCGGAAGAACATGCTGGCGCAGGTGCCGAGCATCAGGAGCGTGGCCCCCAGATAGACCCACGGGGCGCCGGGGTCCTTCGACACGATCAGGCCCGTGAACTGCCGTTCGCGCACGAAGGTGACGGTCAGGTCGCCCACCTGCCCCGGCTGTCCCTGGGCCACCACGCCGGACGCCGCGAGCTCCGTCGAGCCGAGCGGGTACACCTCGACGCGGACTTCGCCTGCGCCGATCGAGCGGTCAGCCTGCCCGGACGCGGCGCTCACGACGTAGACCTCGCGCTGCACGTCGGGGAGCTCGAACTTCCCGTACGAGTAGAGGCCGTCCTCCGTGGCCCACCCCAGCGGCACCCCGCCGGAGAACAGGACCCGCCCCGCGGCGTCCGCGACCGTCATCTCGGCGGCCACGCCGAAGAACGACTGGTTGAACGACACGCCGCCGTGGGTGAGGGGGTCGTTGACGCGGACGGTGTGCGCCGCAACCTGGCGGCCGTCCTGGAAGAGCACCAGGTCGCTCGCGTAATCCTTGGGGCGCCCGTCGTCGTAGTACTCGTCGCGGAACGCGGTCAGTTCGACCTCGAGCCCGGTGCCCTGACCGACTGCGACCCGGGAGCCAGTCGTGACCGTGAACTGGGGATCCTCGAAGCCCAGGGTCGACGTCACCAGCACGCCGCCGAGGATGATCACGAAAGCGATGTGGGCGACCACCGTCCCGAAGGGGGCAAACCGGTTCCGGTCGGCGTACAGGTCACGCTCGGGGTTGTCCGGGTTGGCCACCACGCGGAAGCGCCGCTCCGCGAGCGCGGCTCGGACCTGCTGCCCCGCGGCGGCGGGAGCCAGCGGCATCGCGACTGTCGCGCGCAGCCGGGCGTGCTCGTAGAAGGAGTCCGTGACGTGCAGGTGGGGTCGGGTCGCCTGCTGCAACAGCTGGGGGATCCGGTGCGCGGAGCAGGCGAGGATGCTCACGGCCAGCAGGGTCGTCACGATGATGAACGGCCAGGAGTCGAACACCCGGAACATGCCCAGAAAACTCAGCGGGTCGGTCCAGCCGCGGTAGCGGGGACGCACCGCGTCCAGCCAGACGGCGTAGGCCTGCGGGTCATCGCGCACGGACGCCGGCGCCTGCGCGAACAGCACCCCGAAGAGCGTCAGCACCACCATCGCGAGGATCAGGATGAGCCCGGTGCGCTTGTTGTAGAAAAACGCGTAGATGCGGCCGAACACCTCGCTCGGCGCGACGTCGGCGGCGTCGTGGGGTTGGGGCGTGGGGGACTCGCGGGTCACGGCGTGGTCTCCTGCGCGGACGCCGCGGGCGCCGGGCTCTCGAGGCGCTGGAGGTGGGAGGCGGCGGTCTGCGCCAGGGCGGAGTCGGGGGCGATCTGGACGACCCGGTTCCACGCCGCCCGAACCTTGTCGAGGTCGGGGGGATCCATGCTCAGGTACAGGAAGCCGAGGTTGTAGAAGACCTCCGCCTGGGTGGGGTCGAGCTCGGCGGCGCGCGTCCAGTGCTTCTCGGCGCCGGCCAGATCCCCGTCGTTGAACAGGGCGACGCCCAGCGCCAGCCGCGCGTCGGTGTCCTCGGGGAGGGCGTCGACGAGCTTCTGCTGCCAGACGGCCGCCTGGGGGTAGTCGCCGACCGAGTAGTACATCCGCCCCAGCTCACGCAGGGCGTCGTGGTCGGCCGGGTTGGCCGCGACCTGCGCAGCGAGCTCGGACGCCCGCGCCTCGTCGAGGAGCGCCGCCGACGCCGTCGGGGTGGAGGCGGGGGCCGACGCGGCCCCCTGCGGCGTCCCACCCATGAAGTACACGCCCACGATGACGCCCACGCCCAGCAGGGCGACCAACAGGGGCACCAACCGTGAACGTCGGGCCGGCTCGGTCACCGCGGGGGCCTCCCCGGCGAGCACCGCGTACGCCGCCTTCGCGGCCGCGGCCTGCTGTTGGGCCCAGGGCGCGAGGCCCTCCGGAGCGGATGTCAGGTACGCGTCCAGTTCATCCCGTCGCGCCCGCACCTCGTCGAGGCTGGCGTCCGGGGGCAAGCCCAGCGATGCCAGCAGCGTGTGGTTGAGCCCGTGGCCGCCGTCGGCTTCCACATCTTCTCCCGGTCGGGTCATCGGTCACAGTCTCCCGGTAATGCACATGAGGACCGCAGTGTCCTGCGGTCCTCATGGTGCCATCGTCAGGGTGGAGTTTCACACCGTCCCGAGGGACGGGCCCACCTCACTTGTTGGGCTGGATCACGGCCACCGGCGTCTGGTCGGGGAGCTCCGCGGGCAGGCCCTGCAGGACCAGCTGGCCCTTGCGGGAGGCGTCCGTCACGTCGTTGAGGACGCGCAGGGTGTAGGCCGGGGCGTGGAACCCGCGCGAGTTCTCCGACACGACGTAGTCCAGGAAGAACTGCGCCTTGCGCTGGTAGTCGCGGGCCGCGTTGAGCTGAGCCTCGGGCGTCCCGTTCTTGGTCGCGGCCTCGATGTCGCGGATCAGGTGGTCGAGAGCGTCGAAGGAGGCGTCCATCCCGTGCTCGTAGCGATCGTGGATGACGGTGACGCGTTCGCGCATCTCGTCCGTCGTCGCGTGGTGGCAGGTCAGGCAGGAGCTGTTGATCGCCTCGTCACTACGCATCGGGCTGGCGACCTGGTGGTTGCTGACCTTGACCGCACCCTCGCGGGTGTACGCCATGTGGCAGTCAGCGCAGGTCACGCCGGCCTGGGCGTGGACGCCCTGGCTGAAGGTCTCGAAGTCGGGGTGCTGCGCCTTGACGGCCTTGGCGCCGGTGAGGGCGTGGGTGAAGTCCTGCCAGCCGACCTCGTCGTAGTAGGCGAGCGCATCGTCAACGGTCAGGCCCTTGTCCCACGGGAAGGTGAGGACCTTGTCGTCGCCCTTGAAGTAGTACTCGACGTGACACTGGGCGCACACGTAGCTGCGCATCTCGAGCGCGGTGGCCTGCTTGTTGACGTCGTAGTCGGCGATGCCCTGGCCGGCCTTCAGTTCCTTCATGCCCTCAATGAACCCCGGACGCGTGATGCGCAGGGCCATCGTGTCGGGGTCGTGGCAGTCGACACAGGCGACCGGGTGCTCGGCCATCTTGGTGATCTCGTCGTAGGACAGGGTGCCCATCTTCAGGAAGCCGGCCATCATGTCGCCTTCGCCGAGGTCGTTCATGACCTTGACTGTGGAGGCGTGGCAGTTGAGGCAGGTACCGGGCTGCTTGAACTCGGTCACGCGTCGGGTGAGGCGCTGGTCCTCGAGCATCCACTCGTGGCCGCGCGGTTCGCGGTAGTCGACCGAGAACGCGTAGCCCTGCCACATGGTGATCAGGCGCGGGTCGTTCTCGATCTTGCTCTTGGTGGTGAAGGTGCGGGGGTCGGCCTCGGTAGGCGTCCGCGCCACCTTCTCCTCCTCGGGCATCTCAGCCGTCTTCCTGAACGACTGGTACTGGATCGGGAAGTTCTGGCCCCACACCGCCGGGTCGACGATCGTGTCGCTGACCTCGACGACCTTCACGAACGGAGTGTTCGCCTCGCTCCTGCGCTGGGTGATGTTGATCAGCAGGGCAAGCACGGCAGCGGTGACGAGCGCGCCCGCGATGAAGAACGCGGCGAGCATCCACACCCGGCGTGGATTCCTGGTCTTCGTTTCCATTGTCATCACTCCAAGTGCCCAACGGTTGAGTGGCAGCGCGTGCAGGTGACCGTCTGGTCCTCGGCGCGCGCCTGGTTGAGCATGCTGACCATGTCGCCGTGGCAGTACAGGCAGGCGTGCTCGGTTACTTCGAGATTGCTCTCGCGGATCTTGATGTTGTCGGGGTAGTTACCGCTCGTGAACTTGATGGAGTGCCACAGCCCGTTCTCGCCCTTGTTCAGGTACTTGCTCACGATGTTGTCGTGCGGCGCGTGGCAGTCGTTGCAGCCGGCGACCGTGTGGTGGCTGGACTTGGTCCAGGCCTCGTAGTGATCCGACATCGCATGGCATTGCCCACAGGTCGCCGGGTTGCTGCCGAAGTAGGCGAACCCGTTGGCGTAACCGAACGTGAACAGTCCGACGCCCAGAAGCACACCGACCAGGAGCGCCATGATGGCCCACAGGGCGTTCTTCGCCTGACCCATCCCCATCACCCCTCGTCGACATTGACTTGACTGCAGCGCACGCCGCGGGCGTACCCCACCCATCGGGGACATCCTCGCAAGGGGGGCTCCGGTCGCGGCATCCGCCGGGAGGTAGATAACAGGCACAGCCGGGGCACAGCCGGGGCCGTCCCCGCTGTGACTAGCGCTCCGCGTGTCGACGAATCGATGCGCCGAGTCCCTGCCGGACGACGTAGGCGGCCGCCTGGATCCGGTTGTCCATGTTCAGCTTGCCGAGGGCGTGGTGCACGTGGTTCTTCACTGTCCCCTCCGTGATGGAAAGCCTCGACCCGATCTCCTTGTTGCTCAGCCCTTCGGCCACCAACTGGAGGATCTCCAGTTCACGGTGGCTGAGGGCGTCCTCGGGACGGCTGGTCTGCGGGGCCGTCCACTGGGGGCGGGCCCCCCCGGTCTCGCGCAGGGCCGCGAGCAGGCGGGTCACCAGGGCGGGGGACACGGGCGTCTCGCCGCGCGTCACCGCGCGGATCATGTCGAACAGCTGGTCGGGCCTCAGGTCCTTGAGCAGGTAGCCGTGAACGCCGAGCGCGACCGCCTCCATGAGGTGCTCGTCGTCCTCCGCCACTGTGAGCATCACGATCTTGGCGGCCGGCACGTGTTCGCGGATCCGCGCCGCCGCGCCGAGGCCGTCCATCACCGGCATCTCCACGTCCATCACGATGACGTCCGGCGCCAACTGGCGGGCGAGTTCCACGGCGTCGAGACCGTTGTCGGCCTCACCGACGACCTCGAGGTCGTCCTCGCCGTCGATGAGAGCTGCGATGGCGTGCCGGAACAACGCGAGGTCGTCGACGACGAGGACGCGGGTGGGCGTCGAGCGCTCCGGTGTCATGCCCCCACTGCCTCGGGGACGTGCGCACGCGGGGCGGACGGCAGTCGCACGACCACGCGTGTGCCCTGGCCCGGCGCCGAGTCGACGGTCAGGCTGCCGTTCACCAGCTCGGTGCGCTCGCGCATCGTGTGGAGGCCGAAGCCGCCGGCGTCCGCGCGGTGGGCGGCGGGATCGAAGCCGTCACCGTCGTCCTCCACGACGAACGACGTGCTCTGCGGGCCGGCGCTCACGCGGACGACCGCCGTGGTCGCCCCGGAGTGCTTGCGGACGTTGGTGAGCGCCTCCTGGATGACCCGGATGACCTGCACCTCGCAACGCGGACCCAGCGCGAGGTCAGGCTGGTCGGTCTCGAGCGTCGTCACGATGCCGCTGACTCGCGAGAACTTGTCGACGTACGCCGCGAGGCTCTCCAGGAGCGTGCGACCAGAGCTCGACTCCCGCAGGCCCAGGATCGCCTCCCGCACGTCACGGTAGGCCTCGTGGCAGAGTCCGGCGAGTTCAGCAAGACCGCCACGTACCTCGTGGGCGCCGGCCAACTCCGGACGGGCCTCAAGCGCGCGCAGCTGGAGGTGGGTGACGCCCAGCACCTGGGCAAGGCTGTCGTGCATCTCCCGGGCGATCCGGTCGCGCTCGGCCAGGACCGCGCCGCGCCGTTCCTGCTCGAGGGCGCGGGCGTGGTCCAGCGCGACGACCGCCAGTTCGGCAAGGGTGGCGAGGAGGGCGGAGTCCCGCTCACCGAAGGGCTCCCCCGCTCGGCGCCCGACCCAGAGTCGTCCGCCCAGTCCGTCCGGGCCGTGCAGCGCGACCGAGGTCAGCGCCGAGAAGGAACCGTCGGAGCGCGGACACCCGGACGCCGGCGCGGCGCACGGGTTCACCCCCTCGACGCTCACGCAGGTCGGGAGGCGGGAGGCGTCACGGAGCCCGTCGGTGGCCAGGAGCGCCGCCGCTGCGGGTTCGAGGCACAGGCCAGCGGCGTCCGTGTCCAGGAGGCTGCGGGCGGTGCCGGCAATCGCGCAGAGGACGTCCGCGGTCGGTTCGCGGCGGGACACCCGCAGGAGCAGTCCGTGCACCGCTTCACCGACGGCATTCGCCGAGGCGAGCTGGCGGTTCTGCTCCAGCACCGCCCGGTGCCCGCGCCCGATCGCGACGAACATGGCGACGCCGAATGCCACGGCGCCGAGGACGCCGAGGACGCCGAGCGCGTGAATGCCGTGCCCCGGCCAGACACGGTCGACAACCGGACGTACCACCTGGAGCGCCACCAGGAACAACACGGGGACCGCGATGCCGACGACCCGCAGGTGCCGCAGCCACGCCTGGTCGGTCGCGACCGCAGCAGAGCCGGGCGCACCAGAGTCAACGGCAGCAGGGTCGGTCGCACCGGAGTCGGTCGGACCAGGGTCGGTCGGACCAGGGCCAGTGGAGCGGTGCCGCATCGATCCGGTCACAGCACTCCCTCCTGCCCCCGCCGTTGGGGGCCGACGCCCTCGAGATGACACGAGTCTAGGCACATTCACGACGCCCACACGGCATGTGCCTCAATCCGGACGCCGACCCCGGGCACCCTAGACTCGCCCGCGGAGGAGGATCGATGGGCATGGGCCACACGGGGTCCCCCGCACTGGCTGGCCGGCAGGCCCATGCCGGAGGGCGGACGCCGAGCGCGCGAGTCGGGGGCTTGGGCGCGCTCGTCATCGCCGGGATCAGTTGGGGCACGGCGGGGACCCTGGGAACCCTGCTCGCCCGCGCCTCCGGACTCCCGTTCCTGGCGGTCGCGGGCTACCGGATCACGGTCGGCGGGGCGCTGCTGGTGGCGTACGTGCTCCTCACGCGTGCTGCCCGATGGCCGACGACCGGCGCAGGCTGGCGCCGCGTGGCGGCGATCGCCGCCTGCTCGGCGGCCTACCAGCAGTTCTACTTCACCGGCGTGGCGCTGACGGGAGTGTCGATCGCGACTCTGGTCACGATCGGCTCGACGCCGGTCATGGTGGCGGCCTTCGAAGCCGCAACCGGACGCCAGCGCCTCGGCCCCCGCCTGCTGGTGACGCTCGCCCTCGCGCTCGCCGGGCTGGGCCTGCTGATCGGGGTGCCGCCTGCGCATCTCGCGGCCGGGCAGTTGCTGGCCGGGGCGGCGTCCGCGCTGGGGTCGGGGGCCGCGTTCGCCGCCATCACGCTGCTGGGGGCGCGGCCGGAGCCCGACTTCGACGACGCCACGGGCATGGCCCTGAGCCTCCTGCTGGGCGGGATCGTGGTCCTCGGCCTCGCCGCCGTGACCGGGGGCGTCGCCTTCGCGCCCGACGCGCGGTCGGCGGGCCTCGTGGTCGCGCTGGGGCTCGTCCCCACCGCACTGGCCTACCTTTCCTACTTCCGCGGGCTGCGGAGCCAGTCCTCCACGACAGGAGCCCTCGTGACGCTGCTGGAACCGTTGACCGGCACCGCGCTCGCCGCGCTGGTGCTGGGCGAGCGCCTGGGGCTCGCCGGGGCAATCGGCGCCGCGCTCCTGCTGGGGGCGGTCCTGCTCACCACGCTGGGCCCACGGACGTCCGCGGTCAACCGTCCAGGCGCCGACCGTCGTCGGCTTCGTCGTGGGCGAGCCGTCGGCTGAACGTCTCCTGCCAACCCGCCGACAGCCCCGGGAGGGCGCTGGCCTCCCGCAGCCAGGCGCGCACCGCGTCCGCCGGTGTGCCGGGCGGGTACTGGCGGAACACGAGCGCGAGCGCACGGTCCACCGTCCAGGCGGGGGCGGGCCGTTCGATGATGGCGAGCCGGTCGCCGCGCTCGACCACGCCCTCCTCGAGGACGCGGTAGTACCACCCCGTCCGCCGGGCGGCCTGCACTCGGCGGGAGAGATCGGCGCGGCCGAAGCGCAGGTTGAGCTTCCAGCACGGCTGGCGTCCCTGGGACACCTGGACCAGCGCGGAGCCGAGCCGCACGACGTCCCCGATGCAGACGTCGGCCTCGACCAGCCCGGCGGTGGAGATGTTCTCCCCGAACCCGCCCGCAGCCAGGAGAGGCTGGTCCCCGAGGATCTCGCGCCAGAAGGCGTAATGCTCGACGGCATAGTGATGGATCGCTTTGTCGACACCGCCGTGGTGCCGTCGGTCCGCCTGGGCGTCTCCCTCGAAACCCAGCAGGCCGAGGCGGACGCGCCCGGCGGCGGACTGTTTGGCGATGGCGCTGATGACGTCGCCCCGGGTGGGATGGCTCCCGAGCGGGGCGAGGCCGCCGATTCCGAGGTCGTCCACGATGGTCGCAGGAAGGTCGCTCACACGACCATTGTCGGGCAAGCGTTCCCGGGCGCTCGCCTGTCGTGTCGGCGTCCGCCTCCCGCCCGGACGCGGCCCGCCTGCCGTAGGCGCGTTCACCTCCCGCCCGGACGCGGCCCGCCTGCCGTGTGCGCGTTCACTCACCGCCGGGACACCACTTACCTGCCGTAGGCGCGTTCACCTCCCGCCCGGACACGCCTCACCTGCCGTGTGCGCGTTCACCTGCGACAGATCGCAGGTAGACGCACCCACGGCAGGTGAAGCAGGGGGCTAGGCTCCGGCACATGCCCGAGACGCGCAAGCACACCCGCGTTCCACGCGATGAACTCGACCGCGCGATCCTCGCGGCGATGGGTGAGGACCCCCGCCCTCTCCCGGCCGGCGAGGCGTACCGGGTCGGCCCCCGGGAGGGCGAGCGCCCGCTGGACGCCCGAGCCCCGGGGCCCGGCAGCGATCAGTCATTGACAAGCCCGGACACCGTGGAACCGCGGACCCTGCCGACGACCACGCTCGGCTCCTTCAGCTTCCGTGCGCAGCCGACACCCGCCCCCGAGGGCCAGCAGTAGCAGCAACCCTGAGCACTCTGTTGCCACGGTTCCGATGGGGCCAGGCACCCAATATTGCCCCTACATGCCCCCATCGCGGCGGTTCCCCGACGCAGTGCCCCTTGTGGCGGCGAGCATGAGCGAGAAGCGGACGCGTGCAGCGCCGCGACGTCTCGAGCAAAGGACAACACATGTTGCGCAAGGTCGTAGCCGCGGTCTCCGCGGGCGTGCTGGCCCTGTCCCTCACCGCGTGCGGTGGCGGGAGCAGTTCCGGCGGTTCCACCGCTGCCACTGGCGGCAAGACGATGAAGCTCTCGCTGAACCAGACGGAGCAGCATCCCTCGTACATCGCCCTCAACAACATGGGCAAGGCCCTCGACACCGCCACCAGCGGCAAGTTCAAGATTCAGGTCTACCCGAACGAGACGCTCGGCAAGCAGGCCGAGGCCATCGGCCTCGTGAAGGCCGGCACCATCGACCTGGCCATCGTGTCGGGCACCCAGCTGGAGAACCTCAGCAAGGACTTCACCGTCCTCAACCTGCCGAACCTGTTCACCTCGGCCGAGCAGCAGCTCAGCGTCATCAACAACCCCGAGATCACCGGCACGCTGTTCTCCTCGCTCGAGGCCAACGAGAACATCAAGGTCGTCGGCGGCCTCACGCAGGGCACCCGCTCGGTGTACCTCAAGTCCGGCCCCATCAACTCCGCGGCTGACATGGCGGGCAAGAAGATCCGCGTCCAGGAGTCCGAGATGATGACCGAGATGGTCAAGGCCATGGGCGCCTCCCCCACCGTCATGGCATACGGCGAGGTCTACACGGGCCTGCAGTCCGGCACGATCGACGGCGCCGAGAACAACGAGGTCTCCTTCTACACGGCCAAGCACTACGAGGTGGCGCCGTACTACAGCTACACCCGTCACCTGGTCGGTGTTGACTACCTGATCGTCAACGCGAAGACCTACGCCGGCCTGTCGGACACCGACAAGGCCGCCTTCGACGCCGCCTGGAAGGGCTGCTACGAGGAGCATCTGGGTCTGTGGACGACCGAGACCGAGAAGGCCGTCGAGGCCACGAAGGCCGGCGGCGCCACCTTCACCGAGGTCGACCCGACCATGTTCGCCGCCGCGCTGGACGGCCTCGCCGCCAAGTTCGTGACGACGGACACCCAGAAGGCCCTCTACGACGCCGTCAAGGCCGCTGCGTAGTCGGCAGACCGGACCAGCGCGGTAGCGAAAGGACACACCATGGAATCCGTGAGGAAGATCCTCGACAAGGTGCTCGGCTGGTTCGCCGTCATCCTGTTCGCGGTCCTCGTCGTCGTCGTCGTGTGGCAGGTGCTCGTGCGCCAGGTCATCACGCCGCTGTCCCCCGGCTTCAGCTCGCCCTGGACGGACGAGCTCGCCCGGGTGCTGTTCGTGTGGCTGGGCTTCATCGCCACCGCGCTGGTCTTCTCCGAGAAGGGCCACATCGCCGTCGACTTCGTCGTGCTGAAACTTCCGAAGGCCGCCCAGAAGGTCGTGGCGATCCTCGTCCAGGCCCTCATCATCCTGTTCGCCGTCTGGCTGCTCATCTGGGGCGGCTGGAGCGCGGCGATGAACGCGATGGGCCAGAAGCTCTCCACCATGCCGTTCCTGAGCATGGGGCAGACCTACCTGATCATCCCGATCGCCGGGGTCATCATCGTCCTCTACGCGGTCTACCACCTGCTGGCCATCGTCACCGGCAAGGAAGAGCCCATGGGAGGCCCCGACGAGATCGAGGCCGAACTCGCGCGGGTCGCCGCGGAC
>CAZZGU010000027.1:16644-18036 GCA_964653755.1 uncultured Nigerium sp.
TCAAGAGGGAAGGGAAGTAGCGCCATGGATCCCACAACGCTCGCCGCACTCATCCTCCTGTTCGGCATCCTCGTCTGCCTGGTGCTGTCGGTTCCGATCGCCGTCGGCATCGGCCTGTCGTCCATGGCCGCCGGCGCGGTCATGCTCGGCCCCGCGGGAATTCCGCTCGCAGCTGCCCAGCAGATGTTCACGGGAATCAACTCGTTCACCCTCCTGGCGATTCCGTTCTTCATCCTCGCCGGGGTGCTGATGAACAACGGCGGCATCGCCGGACGCCTCGTCGACGCCGCCCAGGTGCTGGTCGGCTGGCTGCCCGGCAGCCTCGCCCACTCCAACATCGTGGCCAACGCCCTGTTCGGCGCCGTGTCCGGCGCGGCCGTTGCGGCCGCCGCGGCCATCGGCACCGTGATGAACCCCCGCATGGTCAAGGACGGCTACGACCCGGCCTTCGCGGCCGCGGTCAATGCGGCCTCTGCCCCGTCGGGCGCCCTCATCCCGCCGTCGAACACCTTCATCGTGTACTCGCTGGTGTCGTCGACCTCGATCGCCGCGCTGTTCATGGCCGGCGTCGGCCCGGGCCTGCTCTGGGCCGCGCTCTGCATGCTCGTGGCAGCCGTGTACGTCGCGAGGAACAAGGGCAAGATCGCCCGTCCGCCGGCCCCGACGCCGAAGGAGGGCCTGATCACCATCTGGAAGGCCGTGCCGTCGCTGTTCATGATGGTCATCGTGATCGGCGGCATCCTGGCCGGCTGGTTCACCGCAACCGAGTCCTCGGCCATCGCCGTCGTCTACTGCCTGGTGCTGGGCTTCCTCTACCGGATGATCAAGGTCACCGACCTGCCGCGGATCTTCCTCGAAGCCGCGCGGACCACGGCCATCGTCATGCTGCTGATCGGCGTCTCGTCGATCCTGTCGTTCGTCATGTCGTTCGCGCTGATCCCGCAACTGGTCGCCGACGCGATGCTCGGACTGTCGAGCAACCCGACCGTGATCCTCATCATCATGATGGTGATCCTGCTCATCGTGGGTACCTTCATGGACCCGACGCCGGCGATCCTGATCTTCGTGCCGATCTTCCTTCCGATCGTCACCCAGTTCGGCATCCACCCCATCCACTTCGGCGCGATGATCGTCTACAACCTGTGCGTCGGACTGATCACCCCGCCCGTGGGCAATGCCTTGTTCGTGGCGGCACGGGTCGCGGGTCTGCGGCTGGAGCCGGTGGTCTCCCGCATCGTCTGGTTCATCGTTGCCCTGATCGCCGGCCTGTTCATCGTCGTGTTCGTGCCGCAACTGTCCATGGCCATCCCGACCAGCATGGGTCTCATCAAGTAGCGTATGGGTGACAAACCCCATTCGGGGGCCGACCGCCAGGTCGGCCCCCGTTTTCGT
>CAZZGU010000028.1:0-4917 GCA_964653755.1 uncultured Nigerium sp.
TGTTCATCACCGGCCTGCTCATCTACGTCGGGTACCTCGGCATCTACATGGCGCCGTCCAAGGCCGCCCAGACCACCCCGATCATGGAGTTGCCGCAGATCTACAGCTTCGCGGCGTTCATCTTCATGGTGCTGGTCATGGCCGCACAGGCCGGCGTCCGGGTGTACTTCTTCGTCCGCGACGGCGCCCCGCGGCACCTCAACCCCGAGGAGCCGGGCGCCGGCAAGGCAGCAGCGGGGGTGGTGGGCGGTGTTTGAGGTAGGACTCGCCATCGGCGTCTTCCTGTTGCTGCTCCTGATGGGCGTCCCGGTCGCGTTCGCCGTCATCGCGGGGGCCATCGCGGGCCTGGCCGTCCTGGGCATCCTCCCCATGGAGGCACTCGCCCAGCAGGCCTACGTGCCCACGTCATCGTTCTCGATGCTCGCCATCCCGTTCTTCATCCTGACCGCCGACCTGCTGTTCTCCGGCAGGCTCGGCAAGCAGGTCATCGCCCTGGCCACCCGCATCGTCGGGCGGTTCCGGGGTGGCGTCGGCATGACGTCGGTCGTGACCAACGCGATCTTCGCCGGTGTCTCGGGCTCGGCCGTCGCCGACGCCACGGGTCTGGGCAAGATCATGATCCCGTGGACGAAGCGGCTCGGGTTCCCGGCCGCCTACGGCGCCTCGGTCAACGCCTCCGCCTCGGTGCTCGGCGTCATCATCCCGCCGTCGATCCCGATGATCCTGTACGCCGCGGCGTCCGGGGTGTCGGTGGGCGCCATCTTCAGCGCGGGCCTCATCCCCGGCCTGGTCATGGCCGTCCTGCTGATGGTCGGCTGCTGGTTCCTCGCCTTCATGGGCAAGTACCCGCTGGTCCGGGCCAAGGTGTCGATGAAGAAGTTCCTCATCGACCTCCTGTTCGCCACCCCGGCGATCCTGATCCCGATCGTCCTGATCCGGGTCGTGCTCTTCACGGGCATGGCCACGGTGACGGAGGTGTCCGCCATCACCGCGCTGTATGCGGTCCTGATCCGGATCCTGATGTACCGCGACCTCAGCTGGAAGACGTTCGTGAAGTCGGCCGCCGAGTCGGCCGCCGCCAGCGCGGTCGTCCTGCTGCTGATCATGTTCTCGACGTCCCTGGCCTGGTTCCTCACCATCCAGGAGGCCCCGCAGAACCTGGCCAGGTTGATGACCGCAACCTTCGACTCGAAGGCGGCCATCATCGGGGCCATGATCCTGGTGCTCGCCCTGACCGGCATGTTCCTGGACATGGCGCCGGCGATCCTGCTGCTGACGCCGGTGCTGATGCCGCTCGCCATCGCCATCGAGATGGACCCCATCCACCTCGGCATCCTCATGGTGGTCGTGCTGGCGATCGGCCTGTACACCCCACCCGTGGGGACGACCCTGTACATCTCCGCGGCCATCGGGCGAGTCTCCGTGATGGCGGTCACCAAGCAACTTCTCGTGTTCTACGTGCTGGTGCTGGCGATGGTCTTCGTGGTCGCGTACGCCCCAGGGTGGCTGCTGATCCCGCACTGATCCCGAGTCTGGGGCTGGTTCGACCGAGGTCGGGCCAGCCCCAGTCCTTTCCCCCTACGCGCAGTTCCTGACGTCAGAGTGGACGCCGACCGCCCCGTCTGCGGCGTCCCTCTCCCCACCGACCCGTCCGGAGGACCCACCGTGCCCACCACCCGACCGCCACGAGACCGTGTCGGCATTTCGACGATCTCCTTCCGTTTCCGCCCCTTCGAAGAGGCTCTCTCGATCATCGCCGGGCTGGGCTGCACCAGGACCGAACTCGGCGCCATCCCCGATGTCGTGGACCACGTCCCGGTGCCCTTCACCGGCGACCCCGCGCGTTACGTCGATCTCCTCGCCGCCCACGGCCTGACCTCGGTTGCGGTCAACTCCGACGTCGGCAACGTCAACGACCCCGCGCTGACGCGCGAGAGTCTCTCCGCCGTCGCCACGCCTCTGATCGGTCTGGCCGCCGCCACCGGCGGAGCCCTCATCGTCCCGTGCGGCCGCCAGACCTGGCAGGACTACGTCGGCGAGGCGTCCGACCTGGAGGTGGTCGCCGCCAACCTCACGTTCCTCTCGCAGCTGTGCGTCGATCAGGGCGTCCGTCTCCTGGTCGAGGTGCTGCACCACCGCCGCTGGATCCACACCGTGGAGCGCGCCAACAGGCTGCTCGACCTCGTGGACGCCTCAGTGTTCGGCCTGCTGTTCGACACCTCCCACGTGGTCGCCTCCGACGAGGACGTCGTCGCCTGGGCGGCCGAGGCGGCCGACCGCATCGAGGAGGTCCACTTCCGCGACGCCGTGCCCGGCAACCTGAACCTGGGCCTGGGACGAGGCGCCGTCGACTTCGCCGGCGTCGTCAACACGCTGGAGGCCCGCGGCTACGCCGGCGACTACGTGCTCGAGCTCGAAACCCACGATGTCGCCGAGTCCGAGCGCGAGGCGGACGCCCTGCGCAGCTACACCATGACCCTCGATCTGCTGGAGAACCCACGATGACAACCCTGTACACCAACCCCGCCGAGTTCACTGATGAAGCCACCGCCGGCTTCGTGGACCTCTTCTCCGACCATGTCCGCCGCGTTCCCGGCGGCGTGGTCCGCCGGTACCGCCCGGCCGCGCCGAAGGTCGCGGTCATCGTCGGCGGCGGCTCCGGCCACTACCCGGCCTTCTGTGGCCTCGTCGGCCCGGGCTTCGCGGACGGCGCCGTGATCGGCAACATCTTCACCTCGCCGTCGACGGCCCAGGCCTATTCGGTCGGTCGGGCTGCGAACTCGGGCGCCGGAGTGATCTTCACCTACGGCAACTATGCCGGCGACGTGATGAACTTCGGCCTGGCCGGCGAGCGCCTCGAGGCGGACGGCATCCCGGCCCGCCAGGTCATCGTCACCGACGACGTGGCGTCCGCGTCGGCGTCCGAGAAGGAGAAGCGCCGTGGAGTCGCCGGCGACTTCGTCGTCTTCAAGGTGATGTCGGCCGCGTCCGAGCAGGGCGCCGACCTCGACGAGGTCGTCCGGCTGGGTCGCCACGCGAACGACCGCACCTTCTCCATCGGAGTCGCCTTCAGCGGCTGCACCTTCCCCGGCGCAGACCACCCCCACTTCACCGTGCCCGAGGGCAAGATGGGCTTCGGCCTCGGGATCCACGGCGAGCCCGGCCAGCGCGACATCGACTGGATGCCGGCCTCCGAACTGGCGGTTCTGCTGGTCGAAACCCTGCTCGCCGAGCGCCCGGCGGACGCCGACGGGCGCGTGGGCGTGATCGTCAACGGGCTGGGCTCCACGAAGTACGAGGAACTGTTCCTGATGTACGGCTTCGTGGCCGGGCTGCTGCGCAAGGAGGGGCTCACCATCGTGGGCCCGGAGGTCGGCGAGCTGGTCACGAGCCTGGACATGGCGGCCGTCTCGGTCACGCTCGTCTGGCTGGACGAGGAGCTCGAGCCCCTGTGGCTGGCCCCCGCCTCCGCGCCGGCGTTCAAGCGCGGCCAGATGGTCGGCGTGGTCGACTCCGGCGTCGAAGGCGCCGAGGAGGGACCCGTGGCGGACACCGAGCCCGCGGTCGGCGACGAGGGGTCCCAGGCGGTGGCAGCCCTGGTGGCCAAGGCCCTGGAGTCCATCCGCGTGGAGATGGTCGCGCAGGAGGACGAGCTCGGCCGGATCGACGCGGTCGCCGGCGACGGGGACCACGGGCGCGGCATGGTCCGTGGCGCCACCTTCGCGGCCGAAGCCGGTCGGAAGGCAGCAGAGGCAGGATGGGGCGCGCGCGGCGTCCTGGACCGCGCCGGTGATGCCTGGGCGGAGTTCGCCGGCGGCACCTCAGGGGTGCTGTGGGGTGCCGGCCTGCGTGCTTTCGGCCAGGTCCTCGGCAACGAGGGATCGCCGGACGCGGCAACCGTGGCGCGCGCCGTCCGCGCGTACATCGACGCGATCGTCTCGCTCGGCAAGGCCGAACTGGGCGACAAGACCCTCGTCGACGCGGTCATCCCCTTCGCGCAGGAACTGGCCGTCGGCGTCACTGCGGGAAGGGCGCTGGCTGAGGCCTTCGACAGCGCGATCGAAGCTGCGGACGCCGCCGCGCAGGCGACGGCAGGCCTGTCTCCGAAGAAGGGACGCGCCCGGCCGCTGGCCGAACGGAGCATCGGCACCCCGGATCCGGGAGCGCTCTCGTTCGTCCTGTGCGCCCGCGCAGTTGCCAAGGCTCTGGCTGCCACCACCACACCCGAGGAGGACAAGTGAGAATCGTGATCGGCTGCGACAGCGCCGCCTTCCAGTACAAGGAAATCCTCAAGCGTGATCTCAAGGCGGACGATCGCGTCACCGAGGTGATCGACATCGGGGTCGGGAGCGACACCGACCAGGAGTTCTACCCCAACGTGGCCATCCGGGGCGCCGAACTGGTTCGCGACGGCCAGGCCGACCGCGCGCTGCTGCTATGCGGGACGGGGCTGGGCGTCGCCATCAGCGCGAACAAGGTGCGCGGCATCCGTGCGGTGACCGCCCACGACATCTACTCGGTGGAGCGCAGCGTGAAGTCGAACAACGCCCAGGTCCTGTGCATGGGACAGCGGGTGGTCGGCCTTGAGCTCGCGCGCGTGCTCGCCAAGGCGTGGATCGGGTACGAGTTCGACCCGGGCAGTGCGTCCAACGACAAGGTTCGGGCACTCAGCGACTACGAAGCGTGCACCTGATCAAGGTGTCGACAGCTGACTGTTGACATTCAGCATCAGTGGTGGTTATCTGTTAACAAGACATCGGCCGGGCGTCCGCCAGGCCAAATCGGTTCGTCGGAGAGCCGAGAAGGAGCAAGAGTGAAGAACGTGAGTGTTCGCGAGCTCGAGGAGCAGGCGAAAGAGCTCCGCAAGCTTGCAGTGACGATGGTCTACGAGGCCCAGTCGGGCCATCCCGGCGGATC
>CAZZGU010000028.1:4927-7366 GCA_964653755.1 uncultured Nigerium sp.
CTCGGCCGCCGACGTGGTGACCGCCCTGTACTTCCGCGAGATGGACATCAAGCCCGAGGACCCGAAGTGGGCCGACCGCGACCGGTTCGTGCTGAGCAAGGGTCACGTGGCGCCCATCCAGTACGCCGCCCTGGCCGCCCTGGGCTACGTGCCGATGGAGTCCATCCACACCTTGCGCAAGAAGGGCTCGCCGTTCCAGGGTCACCCGGACAGCAAGAAGTGCCCCGGCATCGAGATCTCGACCGGCTCACTCGGTCAGGGCCTCTCCCCCGCCGTGGGTATGGCGCTCGCTGGCAAGCGGGACGGCCGTGACTACCGGGTCTTCGCGCTGATCGGCGACGGCGAGTCGCAGGAGGGTCAGATCTGGGAGGCCATCCAGAGCGCAGCCACCTACGAACTGGACAACCTGTACGTCATCCTCGACAAGAACAACCTCCAGATCGACGGCACGACCGACGAGGTCAGCCCGAACCGCGACATGGTCGCCAAGTTCGAGGCGTGGGGCCTGGAGACCCTCGAGCTCGACGGCCACGACATGCAAGCCATCTGCGACGCCTTCGACGCACTGCGCGACCAGGCGAACGGCAGGCCCAAGGCCCTGGTCCTCAACACGGTCAAGGGCCGCGGCGTCTCCTACATGGAGAACGTCTGCGGGTGGCACGGCGCCGCCCCCAACACCCAGCAGTACGAACAGGCGATGAGCGAGCTCGAGGGAGGGCTCAACTGATGACGACGATCGCAGCACAGAAGAAGCCCACCCGCGATGGATTCGGCGACGAGATCGTCGCCCTCGGCCAGGAGCGTCCCGAGATCTACGTCGTGGACGTCGACATCGCCAAGTCCTGCAAGACGACCAAGTTCGCCGAGCTGCTCCCGCAGCAGCACGTCAACGTCGGCATCGCCGAGCAGAACGCGGCGGGCCTGGCGGCCGGCCTCGCCACGACCGGCAAGATCCCGTTCGTCGTCACCTACGCCGTGTTCGGTTCGCTGCGCATGGCCGAGCAGACCCGCCAGTCGATCTGCTACCCCAACCTCAACGTGAAGATCGCCTGCAGCCACGGCGGCCTCACGCCGGGCAATGACGGCGGCAGCCACCAGGCCATCGAGGACATGGGCGTGCTCCGCACGTTCCCGGGCATGACGGTCGTCATGCCGGCCGACTACAACTCGACGCGCAAGCTCGTGCGCGCGGCCGCGGACTGGGTCGGCCCCATGTTCCTCCGCTTCACCCGCGACGCGGTCCCGTACATCTACGGAGAGGACGAGGAGTTCGAGATCGGCAAGGCAAAGGTGCTGCGTGAGGGCACGGACGTCGCGATCATCGCCAACGGCGACACCGTCCGTCTGGGGATCGCCGCTGCCGACGCGCTTGAGGCCGAGGGCGTCTCGGTCCGCCTCGTCGACATGCACACGATCAAACCGATCGACCGCGACGAGGTGCTGACGAGCGCCAAGACCGGCCGCATCGTCACCGTCGAGGACCACAACATCATCAACGGCCTCGGCAGCGCGGTCAGCGAGATCGTGGCCGAGACGGGTGGCGCACGCGTCCGGCGCGTCGGTGTCCAGGATCAGTTCGGCCAGTCGGCGACCTACGAGGAGCTCCTGGAGATGAACGGAATCACGGTCGAGAACATCGTCGCCCAGGCCAAGGGCCTGTTCGAAGTCGGCCTGCCGGCCAGTTGGGATTGAGAGACCGCCCTCCCCCTCAGGGCGGGCACCGTGGGGGCGTGGACCGCAGGGTCCCGCCCCCACGGGCGTTCCCCTACGCTGACCCTGTTACCGCGACCGAAGCCCATCACCGCGATTGGAGGAGCCACCGTGGCCTCGCTGGAGAAATTCCTAGTCGGACGCATGCTGCCCGGCATCGTTTCGCTCCGGAACCACTCGGACGCCGGCGCCCGGCCGTGACCCCCGACGTCGTCGAGGTCGTCACGCCGGTGGGCACCGGCCGGCTGGTCATGTCACCCGCCGCCGACCCGCAGGCCGTGCTCCTGCTCGGGCACGGTGCGGGCGGGGGCCTTGACGTGTTCGACCTGGCCGCCCTCGCCGAGGGCCTGCCCGCCGCGGGCGTGACCGTGGTGCGGTTCGAGCAGCCGTGGCGCACGGCTGGACGCCGGGTCGCCGGACCGCCCCGCACCCTCGACGCCGCCTGGCTGGCCGCCCTCGCGGTCATCACCGGCGGCCTCGCGGTCCCGGACGGCCTCGACCTCCCGCTCGTCGTCGGCGGACGCAGCGCGGGCGCCCGGGTCGCCTGCCGCTGCTTCGCGGCGCCCGCCCGCGGGGTCGTGGCGCTGTCGTTCCCCCTGCACCCGCCCGGCCGGCCCGATCGCTCCCGCGCCCCCGAACTCGGGGCCGTGCCCGCTCCGGTGCTCGTCGTCCAGGGTGAGCGCGATCCCTTCGGCACCCCGGACGAACTGCGCGCAGCGGCGTCCGACC
>CAZZGU010000028.1:7466-13513 GCA_964653755.1 uncultured Nigerium sp.
CCGAACGAAGGATCGTCGTGATCCCGGGCGCCACGCACAGCCTCGGGCCCACGCGCAAGGCCGACAACGCGGACGCACGGGCCCGGGCGATCACCGCTGCGGTCGCGGATTTCGTGCTGGCTCTGGCGGCGCGGTGACGGGCGGGGTGCGGCGCTCGTGGAGTTCGATCCACTCCGAGTCGCAGCCCGGGCAGAGGTAGACGGGGGCGCCCTCGACGGTGCGGTCCGTGGTCAGGGTGCCGCAGGCGTCCTCACACGGATGGGCGACGAGGTGGCGCATCATCTGCCCATGATGGCCGTCCCCAGCGCTGCAACCAAGGGCCTCAGATGAGCGCGGTGCTGAAGTAGCGCTCGACGCGGTCGGGCAGGATCGTGACGATGCGCGCGTCCGGGTGGGCGTCGGCGACCTGCATGGCGGCCCACACGTTGGCACCGGCGGAGGTGCCCGCGAGGACGCCCTGCGCACTCGCGAGTCGACGGGCGATGAGGGTCGCATCTTCGTCCGTGACCTCGACGACCTCGTCGATCAGGTCGACATCCAGGACGCCGGGGATGAAGCCGTCCCCGATCCCCTGGATCTTGTGAAGGCCTGGCTCGTGCCCGAGGAGAGCCGAGACGTTCTTGGGTTCGACGGCGACGACACGGAGGCGCGGGTTGCGCTGCTTGAGGTAATGGCCGATCCCCTGGAGCGTGCCACCGCTGCCCAGACCCGACACGAACACGTCGACCCGCCCTCCGGTCTGCTCCCAGATCTCGGGGGCGGTGGTCAGGTAGTGGGCGGCGGGGTTGTCGGGGTTCTCGAATTGCTGTGGCACGTAGACCGCGGGATCGGCGGCGACGCGGCGGGCGACCTCGTCCACCGATCCCCCGATGCTGGCGGCCGGGTCGGTGAGCACGAGTTCAGCGCCGAGGGCCCGGATGATCTTCTTGCGTTCCTCGCTCATGTTCGCGGGCATCACGATGACCACCCGGTAGCCCTTCTGGATGCCGACCATCGCGATCCCGATGCCGGTGTTGCCGGAGGTTGGCTCCATGATCGTCATGCCTTGTCGAAGCTCGCCGCGGATCTCGGCCTGCTCGATCATGCGCAGGGCGACACGATCCTTGATGCTGCCGCCGGGGTTGAGGTACTCGGCCTTGGCGACGATGTCGTGCCCCGTCAGCTTCCGGAGGCTGACCAGGGGGGTGTTCCCGATCGCGTCCAGGACCGTCTCGAGGATCATGTGAGTGCGCGCCTCCCGCTCGTTCTCGTCCCTCAACCCTAGGCGGCGAGCCACCCGGGACCGATCGCGTCCCACCACGCCGAGGGCCCGCCTTCCGTCCGCCGAGGGCCTCCCTTCCGTCCGCCGAGGGCCCGCCTTCCGTCCGCCGAGCGCAAGGCCTTGCCGGACGCCCGCGCATCTGACACGGTGGGGCCACCTCGCCAGAAGGGAGTCCCTCATGGGCCGCGTCGTCCATTTCGAGATTCACGCCGACGACCTCGACCGCGCCAAGGCGTTCTACGAAGCCGCACTCGGCTGGACGTTCGAGGACTACGGCGACTTCGTCGGGTCCCCCTACTTCGGGGTCGTCACGGGCCCCGAGGAGACGCCCGGCATCAACGGCGGGCTTCTGAACCGCCCGGTCGCCACGCCCGGACCGGGCCAAGGCCTCAACGCCTTCGTCTGCACGGTCCAGGTGGACGACTACGACGCCACCGAGCAGAAGATCCTCGCCGCGGGCGGCGAGGTCGCGCTCCCGAAGGCGGCACTCACCGGCATGGCGTGGCAGGGCTACTACCTCGACACCGAGGGCAACACCTTCGGTCTTCACCAAGCCGATCCCGAGGCCCGCTGACTCACCTGCCCAGCCCGGACGCGCTGACCGGACGCTGCCGGTCAGCTGTTGTCCACGACCTCGGCGTCGGCGGCGCCGTTCTTCACGGCCTCGATCAGGGCCTCCACAGCGTCCTGGTCGGCGCACATCGGGCTGGTCGCCACGATCTGCCCGTTGGATGCCCTCAGGTTCAGGTACGGACGGCCGTCCGAGGCGGTCTTCACCAGGAAACGCGCGTCGACACCGGCGTTCTTGCGCACCGAATCGACACCCTGCTTCGCGCTGGCCTTGGCAGCGTATCCCTCGCTGCGCAGCAGGGTCTTGCCCCCTTCGGTGAGCTTGAAGCGGAACTGCCCCTTGGCGTCCTTGCTGATCTCGAACGTGGCCACGCTGCCTCCTGACGTCGTCGAGCGCACCCGCGCCCGCTCCTCACCCTAACGACGGCGGTCACGTCCGACCAGAGGGGGCTTCTCCTCCGACCCGATGCGGACGCCGACCCTCGGCAACACCACGCGGTGCACCAACAACACCAGCAGCGTGGCCCCGGCCGCCACCCCGAACACAAGCAGCGACGTCCGGACGTCCGACATCCACTCCGGCCGGACCAGCATCACGAGCGCCAGCGTGAGCATGAGCATGCCGCCCACCAGTTTGAGGATGCGGCCGTGCCGCTCCTGAAGCTTGCCCACCCGCATCGTCGTGACGGCGACGCCGAAGAGGACGAGCTCGTCGAGCTGGTAGATGGCCATGTACAGCAGCAGCAGCGCGACGAACACCAGTGGCGTGACCTCGCGGGCCGTCAACAGGTTGGTCCACAGCACCGGGAACCCGGCCGTGCACGCCAGCTCCACGAACGAGACACCGGCCGCCAGCACGGCCGTCCCCGTCACGAGCGCAGCCGGCGAGTCGGCCCGCTCGAGCACGCCTCGGATGCGCTGATAGATGCCGGGCTTGGCCGACTCCGGGATGGTCAGCGAGACCCCCTGCCGGAACCAGAAGTAGTCCTTGATGTTGACCGCCGCGAACACCAGGGCGACGAAGGCGACGAGCACGCGCACCCACGGCGCGAAGCTCGTCACGGTGAGCACGGTGAACAGTCCGGCGATGAAGAGCGCGTACACAAGGGCCGTCACCGTGATGAAGACGAGCCCGATCGTCAACGTCACCCGCCGCGACCCCGTGCGCAGCGTCAACGCCAGCAGCACCGACAGCACCCACAGCGAGCACGGGTTGACCCCGTCGACGAGCGCGATGAGCGCGGTCGCGAGCGCCAGCGACACGGTCCCGGTCTCCGTCTCGCCGATCAGGGGCAGGTCGACCGTCCCCGCCCCGGACGCCGCGGACCCGGGTTCCGCCCCGGACGCCGCGGGCCCGGGTTCTGGCCGCTCGGCCGCCCCCGGGACGATGCCGGCGCCGGCGTCCGCACACCCGGTCGCGAGGCACTGCGCCACCGCCTCCTCGAGCAGAGCGCCCGTCGAACTCCCGTACCCCACCCAGTGATCCTCGCCGAGGAAGAAGGTCGGGACGCCGCTGGGCTCGGTCCCCGCCGCTGCCGCCAGCGCGACGAACAACTTCTGGTTGTCGAGGCTGTTGTAGATCTCGAAGTCACGCACGATGAGTTCGGGGTACCGCTGCTGGAGCTCAGCCAGGAACGGCTTCGCGGCCGCGCAGTGCGGGCAGCCCTCGCCCCAGAAGAAGTACAGGACGACCTCGCCCCCGGTCTGGGCTGGCAGGGTCTGGGCCGGCTGGGTCTGGGCTGGCAGGGTCTGCGCTGGCAGGGAATGGGCTGGCAGGGAATGGGCGGGCGCTGGAGCCAGCAGGGCCAGCACCCCCGTGATCATGACCAGGAGTCCCAGTACCCCCCGCCACATCGGTGCCCCCTTCCGGTCCCCGGCCAACCCTGCGTCGGCGGGCGCCGACACGCACACTCCTGACAACGGCGCCTGCTCCGGAAGGGACGCGGTTGTCAGGAGTGTGCGTGTCGTGGTGGTCGGCCCGGCTAGCCTCTTTCCCACTAACCCTGCCGCTTCTGGACGGACGCCCACTCGTCCCTCAACCCCACCGCCCGGTGGAAAAGCATCGACTCCTGCGGGTCGTGCGCGAAGTAGCCCAGCCGTTCGAACTGGACGACCGACCCCGCCGGGGTGTCCGCCAAGGCAGCCTCGGCCCAGCACCCGTCGAGCACCTCGCGCGAGGCCGGATTGAGGTCGTCCATCGGCTCGCCAGTGGCCTCGCCGGGCACAGGGGCGGTGAACAGGCGATCGTAGAGGGCCACGCTGATCGACACTGCGTGCCCGACCGACACCCAGTGCATCGTCGACTTCACCTTGCGCCCGTCGGGAGCGTCGCCGCCGCGCGTCGCGGGGTCGTACGTCGCGTGCACCTCGGTCACCGTGCCGTCGGCGTCCTTCACGACACCCGTGCAGCGCACGAGATAGGCCCCCCGCAGCCGCACCTCACGCCCGGGCGCGAGCCGGAAGAACTTCGGCGGCGGCACCTCGGCGAAGTCGTCCCGCTCGATGAGGAGATCTCCGCTGAACGGCACCGTCCGGCTGCCGTCGGCGGGGTTCTCGGGGTTGTTGCCGAGCTCGAACCACTGCACGACCGGACGGCCGTCGGCGTCGGTCGGCCAATTGTCGATGACGAGCCGAAGTGGCCGGAGCACGGCCATGCGGCGCAGCGCCATCCGGTTGAGCTCGGAGCGCACCGAGGACTCCAGCTGTTCGATCGCGATCCTGCTGTTGGTCCGCGAGACTCCGATCGACGTGCAGAATCCCCGGATCGCCGCCGCCGGGTAGCCACGCCGCCGCAGCCCGCGCAGGGTGGGGAGGCGGGGATCGTCCCAGCCGTCGACGGTGCCGTCGGCCACCAGCTGGGCGAGGCGGCGCTTCGACGTCACCGTGTGCGTCAGCTCCAGCCGCGCGAACTCGGTCTGGCGCGGCTTCTCGTAGGGCAGCGGCAGGTGCTCGAGATACCAGTCGTACAGGGGCCGGTGGGTGTCGAACTCCAGCGTGCACAGGGAGTGCGTGACCCCCTCGAGGGCGTCGCTCTGGCCGTGCGCCCAGTCGTAGGTCGGGTAGATGCACCAGGCGTCCCCGGTGCGGTGGTGGTGGCCGCGGCGGATCCGGTACATGACGGGGTCCCTGAGGGCCATGTTCTCGTGGCTCATGTCGATCCGGGCGCGCAGCACGCGCGAGCCGTCCGCGAACTCCCCGGCCCTCATGCGCCGGAACAGGTCGAGGTTCTCCGCCACGCTGCGGTTCCGGTACGGGCTCTCGACGCCGGGCTTGCCGAAGCCGCCGCGCTGGGCCGAGATGGCCTCGCCGTCCTGGTCGTCGACGTACGCGAGCCCCCGCTCGACGAGGTGCTCGGCCCAGGCGTACAGGGCTTCGAAGTAGTCGGAGGCGTACAGGATCGGACGCGGCGGTGTGTAGCCCAGCCACGCGAGGTCCTCGATGATCGCCTCGACGAACTCCGCCTCTTCCGTCTCGGGGTTCGTGTCGTCGAAGCGGAGGTTGCAGACACCCCCGAACTCCTCGGCGATGCCGAAGTCGACCGTGATCGCCTTGGCGTGACCGATGTGCAGGTAGCCGTTCGGCTCGGGTGGGAAGCGGGTCTGGACGCGGCCGCCGAACGTGCCCTGTTCGATGTCCTGGCGCACGAGATCACGCAGAAAATCGGACGCCGTGACCTTCGTGGGGGGCTGTGTCATGGCCGTCAAGCTAGCACGGACGCGCCGACCGCTCAGTCCTCGGCCAGCGTGAGCTCGAGGCCCCCCAGGATGTTCGCGGACAGGTTGTACAGGAAGGCGAAGATCGTCCCCAACGCCGTCAGGATGATCACGTTGATCACCCCGATCAGCGCGGTCACGCCCATCACCTTGTTGGTGTTGACGTAGTCCTCGATGCGGATCGGGGTCATGTCCTGCGGCGACGACAGCACCATGGTGAGCGCCGAGTTGATGGCCTCGAACATGCCCGAGGCGCCCACGATGGTCCAGATCACGTACACCGCGACCCAGCTCATGATCCCGAACGCGATCGAGAACAGGAACGACGTCTTCATCACCGACCACGGGTCCACGCGCGAGATCCTCAGGCGGGCGCGGCGCGTCCGGACGCCGGTGCGCGGCCGGGGCACTTCGCCGGCGGACAGGGTGACCGTCCGGTCCAGGGAAGCGACCATGTCGTCGGTGCGCTGGTCAGTCACCTGTTTCCTCCTCGCCGGAGTCCG
>CAZZGU010000028.1:13523-17833 GCA_964653755.1 uncultured Nigerium sp.
GCCACGACCTGGACGCCTGGCTCGCCAGCGACGGCACCGTGCCCGCGCTCGGCTCCACCGTAGCTGATTCCTCATCATGGGACGCCTCGGGGTACAGGGCAATCACCGCCACCGCGTCGTCGCCACTCAGTCCCACGAATCGCACCCCCATGGTGTCGCGGCCCTTGACCGGTACCTCGTCGACCGACGACCGGATGATCTGGCCGCTGGTCTTGATCGCCATGATCTCGTCGCCCTCCTGGACCACGAGGCCGCCGACGAGGGAACCGCGATCCTCGTTGAGCTTCATGGCCTTGACGCCGAGCCCGCCGCGTCCCTGACGCCGGTAGTCGGACACCTTGCTCCGCTTGGCGTAGCCCTCGTCGGTCACCGTGAAGACGTAGCGGTCGTCCGTCGGCATGTTCGCGTCGATCCTGGCCAGGGAGAGCAGTTCGTCGCCCGGCCGGAACCTCATGCCGGTCACTCCCGAGGTCGCCCGCCCCATGGGACGGAGCTCGTCATCGTCGGCGGGGAACCGGATGGCCTGCCCCTTGCGCGAGATCAGCAGGACGTCGTCCTCGGGGTCGCAGGTGGTCGCGCCGATGAGCTCATCGTCGGGGTCACGGAAGTTGATGGCGATGAGACCGGCCTGCCGCGGGCTGTCGTACGCGGTGAGGTCGGTCTTCTTGACCAGGCCTTTCCGCGTGGCCAGCAGCAGGTAGCGCTCGTCGTTGTAGTTGCGCACCGTCAGCACCTGGGGAAGGTCCCAGACCCGGGTGCGGTACACCCGACCGAGGTTGGTGAAGAAGAGCAGCCAGTCGTGGGAGGTCGTCGCGAAGAGGTGTTCGACCTCGTCGTCCGCCCGCAATTGGGCGCCCCGGACGCCCTTGCCGCCGCGCTTCTGGACGCGGTACAGATCCGTCCGCGTCCGCTTGGCGTACCCGCCGCGCGTGATGGTGACGACCATCTCGTCGTCGGGGATGAGGTCCTCGTCGGCCAGGTCGCCGTCCGCGGCAATGATGCGGGTGCGGCGTTCGTCGCCGAACCGGTCGGTGATCTCCTGCAGTTCGGTGGCGATGATGGTGCGCTGGCGTTCCTCGCTGGCGAGGATGTCCTTGAGGTCGGCGATGATGCGCTCGTACTCGGCGAGTGTGTCGACGATCTTCTGCCGCTCGAGGGCGGCCAGCCGACGCAGCTGCATGTCGAGGATCGCCTTCGCCTGCACCTCGTCGATGCCGAGCAGGTCCTGCAGTGCAAGGCTCGCCGACTCCGTGTCGGGGCTGCGGCGGATCAGCGCGATGACGTCGTCGAGGGCGTCCAGGGCCTTGACCAGGCCGCGGTAGATGTGGGCGCGGGCCTCGGTGTCCCGGAGGCGGTACTCGGTCCGCCGCCGGATGACCTGGAGCTGATGGCGGACCCAGTGCGTGATGAACTGGTCGAGCCGCAGCGTGCGCGGCACCTCGTCCACCAGCGCCAGCATGTTGCAGCCGAACGTGTCCTGGAGCGGAGTGTGCTTGAAGAGGTTGTTCATGACGACGCGCGGCTGGGCGTCCCGCTTGAGCAGGATGACCAGGCGCTGGCCCGTGCGGGCCGACGTGTCGTCGCGGATGTCCGCGATGCCCGTCAGCCGGCCAGCGTTCACCAGTTCGGCGATGCGCAGGGCGAGGTTGTCCGGGTTGCACATGTGCGGGAGTTCGGTGACCACCAGCGACGTGCGGCCGCGGGCGTCCTCCTCGATGTCGATGACCGCCCGCATGCTGACCAGGCCGCGTCCGGTGCGGTAGGCGGCCTCGATCCCCTTGCGACCGACGATGAGGGCGCCGTTGGGGAAGTCCGGGCCCTTGATGCGCTTCATGGCCGCCTCAAGGATCTCCTCCTTGGTGGCCTGTGGGTTGGCCAGCACCCACTGGACGGCGTCATTCACCTCGCGCAGGTTGTGCGGCGGGATGTTGGTCGCCATGCCGACCGCAATGCCGGTCGAGCCGTTGACCAACAGGTTCGGGAAGCGCGCGGGCAGGACGACCGGCTCGGTGTCCTTGTTGTCGTAATTCGGCTGGAAGTCGACGGTGTCGGCCTCGATGTCGCGGACCATCTCCATGGCCAGCGGGTTCATCTTCGACTCGGTGTACCGCATGGCAGCTGCGCCGTCATTGCCCGGGGACCCGAAGTTGCCCTGCCCGTCGACGAGCTTGTGCCGCATCACCCACGGCTGCGCCAGCCGGACGAGCGTGTCGTAGATCGCGCTGTCGCCGTGCGGGTGGTACTTGCCCATGACGTCGCCGACGACGCGGGAGCACTTGTTCCAGCCCCGGTCCGGACGGTAGCCGCCGTCGTACATCGTGTAGAGGACGCGGCGGTGCACCGGCTTGAGGCCGTCGCGGACGTCAGGCAGCGCGCGCCCGACGATGACGCTCATCGCGTAGTCGAGGTAGCTGCGCTGGATCTCCTCGTTGAGGTCGATCTCCTCGATGCGGCCCTGAGCGGGCGCGAGGGCGTCCGGGGTGGCAGCTCCCTGCGTGGCAGCTCCCGGGGTAGGGGCACCCTCCGGGGGCGCCTCGCCCGTCGGCGGCTCGTTCGGGGTGTCACTCATGGCTTCTCTCCCTGGTCTCGACGCGTGCGCGCCGCTGCTCGACCGTCTGTCAGATGTCGAGGAATCGGACGTCCCTGGCGTTGCGCTGGATGAAGTTCCGCCGCTGCTCGACGTCCTCCCCCATCAGGATGCTGAACATCTCGGACGCCGCGGCCGCGTCGTCGAGGGTGACCTGGGCGAGGGTGCGCTGGGCGGGGTCCATGGTCGTGTTCCAGAGGTCCTCGGGATCCATCTCGCCGAGGCCCTTGTAACGCTGGATCGGGTTGACCTGCGGCAACTTCTTGCCACTGGCCAGCCCTTCGTCGCGCATCCGGTCGCGCTCTTCGTCGTTGTAGGCCAGCTCGTGCGGGGCGTTCGTCCACCGCAGGCGGAACAGGGGCGGCTGGGCGAGGTAGACGTGTCCGGCGTTGATGAGTGGCTTGAGGAACCGGAACAGCAGCGTGAGCAGCAGCGTCCGGATGTGCGCACCGTCCACGTCGGCGTCCGCCATGAGGACCAGCTTGTGGTAGCGCAGCCGGGCGACGTCGAAGTCATCGGAGAACCCTGTGCCGAGCGCGTTGAAGATCGCCTCGACCTCCTTGTTGGCCAGGATGCGATCCAGGCGCGCCTTTTCGACGTTCAGGATCTTGCCCCGGATCGGGAGGATCGCCTGCGTGCGCGGGTCGCGCCCACCCTTGGCCGAGCCGCCGGCCGAGTCGCCCTCGACGATGAACAGCTCGCACTCCTCGGGATTGCGCGAGGAGCAGTCCGACAGTTTCCCGGGCAGGCTCGTGCTCCCGAGGAGCCCTTTCCGGTTGCGGGCGAGGTCGCGGGCCTTGCGCGCCGCCATGCGAGCGGACGCCGCGGCCTGCGACTTGCGGACGATGTCCTTGCCGTCCGTGGGGTTCTTCTCGAACCAGTCACCGAGCAGGTCGTTGACGACGCGCTGGACGAACGATTTGGCCTCGGTGTTGCCGAGCTTGGTCTTGGTCTGCCCCTCGAACTGGGGTTCGCCGATCTTGACGCTGATGATCGCGGTCAGGCCCTCACGGATGTCGTCGCCCGACAGCCGGTCCTCCTTCTTCTTGATCATCCCCCAGGTCTCGCCCCACCGGTTGACGGTGTTGGTCAACGCGGCGCGGAAGCCCTCCTCGTGCGTGCCGCCCTCGTGGGTGTTGATCGTGTTGGCGAACGTGTGCACGCTCTCGGTGAACGACACGTTCCACTGCATCGCGACCTCGAGCGCGAGCTTGGCGTCCGGGGCGACCGCGTCGATGGCGATCACGCTCGGGTGGATCGTCTCCTTGGTGCCCGTGAGGTACTTGACGTAGTCGATGAGGCCGTCGTCGTAGCGGTAGACCACCTCGTGGGGGTGGTTGTCGAGGTCGTCGACGAACTCCTCGTCCTCCCCCCCGGACGCCGTGGGCACCGGCCGGTCATCGATGAGGGTGATGGTGAGGCCCTTGTTGAGGAACGCCATCTCCCGGAACCGGGTGGCGAGGGTCTGCCAGTTGTAGTGCGTGGTCTCGAAGATGGTCGGCGACGCGTAGAAGGTGACGGTGGTGCCCGACTCCTCGTCGTCTCCCAGCGGGTGGAGGCGTTCGAGCGGCGCCAGCGGCGTCCCCAGCGAGAAGAGCTGCCGCCAGTGGTACCCGTCGCGCCGGACCTCGGCGATGAGCCGGTCCGAGAGCGCGTTCACCACGGACACGCCCACGCCGTGCAGGCCGCCCGACACCTTGTAGCCGCTGTCGCCGAACTTGCC
>CAZZGU010000029.1:0-17649 GCA_964653755.1 uncultured Nigerium sp.
CTGACCCTCACGGGCGCCCACCTGGACACTGTGCTCGAGACACTGGCGTACCTGGCGACCACGGACGTCTGGCTGGAGATCACGACCCTGCTCATCCCGGGGCACAACGACTCCGACGACGAGATCAAGGCGGAATGCCGCTGGCTCGTGGAGAACGTGGGGCCGGAGGTCCCGCTGCACTTCTCGGCGTTCCACCCCGCGCACCGCATGCTGGACGTGCCGCCGACCCCGCCGGCGTCCCTGACGCGGGCGCGCGAGATCGCACTCGGGCAGGGGCTGAAATTCGTCTACACGGGCAACGTGCACGACCGGGCCGGCGGCACCACCTCCTGCCCCTCCTGCGGGTCGAAGCTGATCGAGCGCGACTGGTACGACATCCGCGCCTACCGGCTCACGTCGGACGGGAGATGCCCTGACTGCGGGGCCCGCATCCCCGGACGGTTCTCGGCCACGGGCGGTCACTTCGGTCCGCGCCGGATCCCGGTGCGGATCTGAGCCAAGACGTCTCGCCGAGGGCCTGCGTTGCATCCGCCGAGGGCCTGTGCTATTTGCGTCGAGGGCCTGCGTTGCATCCGCCGAGGGCCCGTGTTGTTTGCGCCGAGGGCCTGCGTTGCGTCCGCCGAGCGCCAGTGTTTCGGGCAGGCGCCCGGGGCTGGTCGCTCACCCGTCGCTTCCTGACAACGTCTCTCGGTCATGCGCGAGAGCGGACGTCAGGTACCCGCGTTCGAGGGACGGCGGCACGTGTGTCAGTTCAGGATCTGACCCCGCCGGTGTGTGGTCTCGATCAGCTCGGCCGACGTGCGGAACCGGGCCCTCGACACAAATAACGCGGGCCCTCGACACAAATAACGCGGGCCCTCGACACAAATAGCGCGGGCCCTCGACACAAATAACGCGGGCCCTCGACGAAGGTGGTCAGTCCGGCAGGACGACAGCCTGAGCGACGAGGGTGTGCTGTCCGTCGAACGCCACCGCCGGACCCTGGTGCAGCACGTACCCCTCGTCCAGGGCCTCGCTCACCAGCCGCGACAGTTCAGCGCTTTCGCTGGCGGTCAGCACTCGGTACCGCAGCCGGGACGCCGCGGGCGCGCCCCCTGCAGGTCGGCCGGATGCCTCGGGCGCGCCGGAGACCGGGGACGCGGCGTCCAGCAGCACCACCTGACCGTACGTCGGGACGACGGCGGTGACGCCCAGTTCGTCCTCGATGCGGGCGGCGAGCGCCCCGGCGGACGCCGCCTCGCCGTGAATGCAGAACACGGTCGCGGGCCGGGGGGACAGCTCCGTCAGCCAGGCCATGATGTCGGGCGCGTCGGCGTGAACGCTGAACTCGGAATCCTGCAGCACCTCCGCCCGGACCGGCACCGAGCGTCCCTTGAGGCGGATCTCCTTCGCGCCCTCGATCAGCTGACGGCCCCGCGTGCCGACTGCCTGGTAGCCCGTGAGGACGATCGCGTTGGCGGGGTCGGGGAGCATGGAGTCCAGGTGGTGCAGGACACGTCCGCCCGACGCCATCCCCGACGAACTCACGATGATGGCCGGCCCGTGGCCGCTGTCGCCGGTCAGCCGCCGGCTGTCGTCGGCGGAGCGCACGTGCCGCAGGTCGGGGACGTCGACCAACGCCGTCAGGTCCGCGCGAAGTTCCTCGGGCATGCTCTCGTAGACGTCGAGCACCGAGCTGGCCATGGGGCTGTTCACGTAGACCGGCACTTCGGGGATGCGGCCGTGACGCATGAACTCCCCGAGCGTCTTCAGGACGAGCTCGGTCCGGTCGATCGCGAACGCGAGCACCAGCACGCTTCCGCCCCGCGCGATCGTCCGGCGCACGACGTCCGCGAAACCCTCGTGCGGAAGGTTCGCGGGCGTCGGGTGTGTGCGGTCGCCGTAGGTCGACTCCACAAGCACGAACGCGCCGCCGGGCGGGACCTCGCGCGGACGCAGGACCGGGTGGGTCGCCCGGCCGATGTCACCCGAGAACACCACGGATGTCGTGGGCGTCCACACGGTGACGGACGCCGCCCCCAGGATGTGGCCGGCGCGTGTCAGCCTCATCCTGATCCCGTCACCGAGGTCGACGGTGTCGTCGTAGGGGACCGGCGTCAGCAGGGGGAGGGTGTCTTCCACGTCGTCGGCGGTGTACAGCGGCTGAGGGAGGGCACGGCGTCCGGCGACGGCCTTGTCCTCCTCGGCGTCCTGCTCGAGCAGGTGGGCGGCGTCGCGCAGGACGATGCCCGCGAGGCGTCGCGTGCCCTCGGTGGACCACACGGGGCCCGCGAAGCCGGCCCGAACGAGCGCCGGCAGGTAGCCGCAGTGGTCCATGTGGGCGTGGGTGAGGACGACGTCGGTGATCGTGCGCGGGTCGGTGGGGAACTCCTCGAGGTTCCTGGCCCGCCACGCGCGCTCCCCCTGGAACATGCCCGCGTCAACGAGGATGCGCCGTTCCCCAACCGAGAGGAGGTACTTCGATCCGGTGACGGTGGAGGCTGCGCCGAGGAACGTGAGGGTCGTATGGGGTCCGCTCGCCATGGGACACACTCTCGCACACCGGCTCGCACGGGGGAGCGGGACCCCTGCGGGCGTCCGAGCCTTCGCTCGCTGCTGGCGCGCCCAGCGTGTCCGGGGCCATAGTTGGGAGCGACAAGCCCTCCCCGGACTCGCCGGGGTGTTCGACAGGAGGCACTGATGCCCGAACCGACCACCTACATGCTCCCCACCGAGAACCTCGGACTGGACCTCATGCGGGCCACCGAGGCGGCCGCTCTCGCCGCTGGGCGCTGGGCGGGGCGTGGCCAGAAGGAGTCCGGCGACGGTGCGGCCGTCGGCGCCATGCGGGCGGTGCTGAACGGAATCCGGATGGACGGCACCATCATCATCGGCGAGGGCGAGAAGGACGAGGCCCCCATGCTCGGCAACGGCGAGAAGGTCGGTACAGGCGATGGACTCTCGGTCGACATCGCCGTAGACCCGGTGGACGGGACCCGCCTCCTCGCCTGGGGCATGCGCAACTCGATCGCCGTGCTGGCGGCGGCCGAGGGCGGCACCATGTACGACCCGCACATGTGCTTCTACATGGAGAAGCTTGTCGTGGGCCCGGACGCCGTGGACGCCATCGACCTCGACGCCCCGATCGCCGAGAACATCGCGAAGGTCGCCAAGGCCAAGGGCAAGCGCATCGAGGACATCACGGTGGCGGTGCTCAATCGCGAGCGCCACAACGACCTGGTGAAGGCCATCCGGGACGCCGGCGCCGCGACCCGCATGGTCACCGACGGCGACGTGGCGGCGGCGATCTTCGCGGCGTCTCCGAGCGTGAAGCGCATCGACATGATGGCCGGCATCGGAGGAAGCCCCGAGGGCGTCGTCACCGCCTGCGCCATGAAGGCGCTCGGGGGCCGCATCCTCGCCCGCCTGCACCCCACGACCCAGGAGGAGCGCGAGAAGACCGAGGCCGCGGGCTTCTCGGTGGACCGCATCCTCGACACCCACGACCTCGTGCGGAGTGACCGGACGCTGTTCGTCGCCACCGGGATCACCGAGGGCGACCTGGTGCGAGGCGTCCAGTACATGGACGACGGTTCCGCCACGACCCACTCGGTGGTCATGCGTTCGTCGTCCGGCACCGTCCGCTACATCGAGGCCCACCACAACCTCCGCAAGATCCAGGCGTACGCCCAGGAGCACGGGAACGACCTGTTCCAGTAGTCGCAGGGTCAGCCCCTGCCGCGTGTTGAAGGGTCGCGGCCCGGACACGGGGAGGCCCGGCCCCGACCCTGACAGGATCAGGTCATGCTCGGTGGTCTGTTGTTGATCTTGGTGTGCCAGTTGGCCGGGGTGTTCGTCGTCACGGCGACGGGCATCCCCGTGCCCGGGGCGGTGGTCGGGATGGTGCTGTTCCTGGGAGTGCTGGTCGTCCGGCGTCCGGAGGAGGGCTCGGGCGCCATGCGCGCGGCCGACGGACTCCTGCGCTACCTGCCGCTGTTCTTTGTACCCGCCGGAGCGGGCATCGTCCTCTACCTGCCTACGCTCGCGGAGCAGTGGCTGCCGGTCACCGGTGGACTGCTCCTGTCGTGGCTTGTGGCGCTGGTCGTGCCGGCCGTCGTGGCGACGGCGTTGCGTCCCCGGCGCGAGCGGGGCGGGGTACGGCCGTGAGGGAGGCGTTCGAGGCGGTCATGGCGTCCCCGTTGTTCGGGGTCACGCTGACGCTGGCGTGTTTCTGGTTGGCGCAGCGGGTGTCGGGGCTGACGGGTCGACACCCGGCCGCGAACCCCGTCCTCATCGCGATGGTGCTCGTGGCGGGAGTGCTGCTGATGCTGCGGACGCCGTACGAGGACTACCTTGAGGGGGCGCAGTACATCGGCTTCCTGCTCGGGCCCGCGACGGTGGCGCTGGGGTTGCCGCTCTACCGGCAGGGCAGGAAGATCCGGGAGGCGGCCCCCATGGTGCTGGCCGCTGTCGGGGTCGGTTGCGTGGCCGCGATAGCCGCGGGGTACTGGATCACGGCCGGCCTCGGCGGAACTCGCGCGATGGCGCTGTCCATGGCCCCGAAGTCGGCCACGACCCCGATCTCGATCGCCCTGGCCGAGCAGATCGGTGGCGTGCCGGCGCTGACGGCCATCTTCACGATCGTGGCCGGCGTCGTGGGTGCCGTCGCGGCGCCGGGTGTGCTGGATCTGTTGCGCATCCGCGATCCCCGTGCCCGGGGCTTGGCCATCGGGGTGTCGTCCCACGGGGTCGGCACAGCGCAGGCGCTGCAGGACGACGAGACCGTGGGCGCATTCTCGGGGCTGGCGATGGCGCTGAACGGCTTGGCGACCTCGCTGGTCGTCGGGTGGCTGGTGCCGTTGCTCTGACCCATGCCGTTCCTGTGGGCCGGCTCGTGCGCTGCGCTGGGTTGGCTCGAGCGCTGCGCTGGCACACGGTTTGGCGGTCACACGGTGTGGCGGTCATACGGTGTCACTCACTCCACTCCACTCCTGGTCACACTGTCCCGCGTTTTGAGTCACGCCCTGAAGCGGGCATGGCCCGTGACACGCGTCACGGGCGGGCGCGCTCGGGCCGGGCGTGACGCGTGGGACCGATGTGTGACAGCCGGGAGGCAGCACGCAAGGCTGTGGACAACGGGGGTCCTTGCTCGATCCTTGGGGACGGTGACGCGTAGCGATCCCCGCTGCCCAACCTGAGATGAGAGCGACGGGGCTCTGGCGAGGCGCGGGAACGGGGGAGATGAGCACCGGAACGAAAGAGAACGCGGACCACGATCGCGTCGAGGAAGACCTGGGCGATGACGGCCAAGGGGAGGGCGAGCTGCGGGACCAGGATCCGACGGGCGAGGATCCGGCGGGCGAGGATCCGGCAGGCGAGGATCTGTCGGAGGAGGATCCGGCGGACGACGACCAGTGGGACGAGGACTTCTGGGACGAGGATCCGTCGGACGAGAGGTCCGGACCTGAGGCGGCTGGGCGGGCGACCGGAGTAGCGCGGGAAGAGACCTTCCTGTGGGCGTTCCTCGACACTGCGGGCGACGAGTTCCGGGAACTGCTGCAGTCCCCGGCGGTCGTCGACGACATCGCACGGCGGTGCGGCGTCCGGCTCACGTGGAAGTGGGAGTACACCGACATCGTCGCGCTGCGCCGCTTCCGGGACGAGCTGGGCTCAGCGATCCTCTGGGGCGACCGGCCCGCTGCGCGGGTCGCCGTGAACACCCTGGCGCGTGTGCATCGGGTGGTCGGCCAGGTCGAATGGTCGGCCAGTGGGCAGGGCCGACTGACGTGGGTCACAGTCGGGCCAGCGTCCGTGGATGCGCTCGCTGCGGTCCTGGTGCCGGTGGTGCTCGAACTCCACCGGGCCGGATTGCTCGATCGCGTGGGGGAATGCGAGGCGCGCGGCTGCACGTCGCTGTTCTGCGACCGGAGTCCGAGGCGGACGCGTCGCTTCTGCTCGACCCGCTGCGCCTGCCGGGTGCGCGCCGAGCGGAGGAGGGAACGTCACCTCGGGGTGCCCCATTGGTCGGCGTGACATGTGGTCGGCGTGACATGGCAGCAGGCCGGCTGCTGGGGTGGGCCGGTACGATGAGTCGCACCAACGGAGGAGCCACCATGACTGCGACTGCGGAGCTGGTCGCGATCGACCCCCCAGGGGCCCCATGACCGCGTCGAAGCTGCGCGCCCGCTACTGGCGCATCGTCCGCTTCTTCGCGAGCGTCACCGCACGCGTCATCTTCTGGGACATCCTCCTGCCTCGCCTGGGCCTCGCAGGCCTGGCCGACCGCAACCGGACGCCGCGCTACCGGCGCATGGCTGTCCGGTTCCGGGCGCTGGCGATCGACATGGGCGGGCTGATGATCAAGGTCGGCCAGTTCCTGTCCGTGCGGGTCGACGTCCTCCCCCGGGAGATCACCGATCTGCTGGCCGGCCTGCAGGACGAGGTGCCGGCAGAGCCGTTCGCTGCGATCCGCGCGAAGGCGGAGGCCGAACTCGGGCGTCCGCTGACAGCGTCCTTCGCCTCCTTCGACAAGACCCCCTTGGCGGCGGCGTCCCTGGGGCAGGCGCACCGTGCGATCCTCCCCGACGATCTCGCCGCTGCGCACGGCTTGGCTGACGTGGTCGTCAAGGTCCAGCGACCCGACATCGACCGTGTCGTCGACACCGACCTCGCGGCGTTGCGGCGCGTGGCCGGCTGGCTGCGCCGCTACCGTCCGATCGCCGAGCGCGCCGACGTCCCCGCCCTCGTGGAGGAGTTCGCCCGGACCACCCTGGAGGAACTCGACTACCTCGCCGAGGGACGCAACAGCGAACTCTTCGCCGAGCAGTTCACCGCCGACGGACGGCTCCGTGTGCCCACGGTCGTGTGGCCGTTGTCCACCCGGCGTGTGCTCGTGCTCCAGGACGTGTCCGCGATCCGGATCGGCGACCGCGAGGCCATCCTGGCGGCCGGCATCGACCCCTCCGCGGTGGCGACTCTCCTTGTGGACGCCTACCGGCGCCAGATCCTCGAGCACGGGTTCTTCCACGCAGACCCGCACCCCGGCAACCTGTTCGTGGCTCCCCTGGAGGAGGTCGACGAGCAGGGCGCGCGGCGCTGGCAGCTCGTCTTCATCGACTTCGGGATGGTGGGGCGGGTCCCGGAGAACCTCCGCCAAGGCCTGCGCGAGGCCGTCATCGCCGTCGGGACCCAGGACGTTCCCCGCCTCGTCCAGAGTTACCGGACGCTCGGCGTCCTGCTTCCCGGAGCCGACCTCGCCCGCATCGAATTGGCAGGCACCCAGCTGTTCGACCGCTTCTGGGGCATGAGCATGAGCGAGCTCGGTTCCATCGACTACGAGGAGATCGCACGGTTCGGTCACCAGTTCCGCGATCTGATCGCAGACCTGCCGTTCCAGCTGCCCCAGAACCTGCTCATGATGGGCCGGGCAGTCGGCATCCTCTCGGGGCTTGCGACCACCCTGGACCCCGACTTCAACGTGTGGGCCGTCATCTCGCCGTACGCCACCCGCATGGTCGAGGAGCAGACCGGCCCCCTGTGGAAGACCGTCACGACCGAGGGCTCCCGGCTCCTGCAGACGGCGCTCACCCTCCCGGGACGCACCGACCGCGTCCTCACCGCCGCCGAGCGGGGCGAGCTCGCCGTGCGGACGCCGCAGCTCGCCCGGCAGGTCGCGTACCTGGAACGATCCATGAACCGGGTCGCTGGGGCGGTGGCGTTCGCGGCCCTCATGGTCGCGGGCGCGCTCGTCCTCGCCGTGGACCCGGGCCTCGGACGCCTGCTCATGGGGGGCTCCGCGCTCCCGCTGATGTGGGCGCTGTTCTTCGCGCGGGGCCACCGGCCCCGGCCCTGAAGGAAGGTCGTCGCGTGAAACCCGCGCCGCAACCCGCTGGCGGTCGTGGACTGGAGGGCGCCCTGCGCGAGGGAGGGGTGCCGTGGCGCTGAGGTCCCGGCTGCGGCCGGCCCTGCTCGGCCCCATCGTGGCGGGCGGCACGGTCGGCACGGCTCTCCGCAACTTCATCGAGTCGACGTTCGAAGCCGGCGCCGACGGGTTCCCCTGGGCGACCCTGGCCATCAACGTCTCCGGGGCGTTCCTGCTGGGGGCGCTGCTGGAACTCCTCGTCCTCCTCGGCCCGGACCGGGGCTGGCGGCGCACAGCACGCCTCGGCCTCGGGACCGGTCTGCTGGGCGGCTACACGACCTACAGCACGTTCGTCGTCGAGACGGTCCAGCTCGGGGGGCAGGGACGCCTCGTCGCGGCGCTGGCCTACGACGTCGCGAGCCTGGTGGCCGGTTTCCTGGCAGCGCTCGCGGCGGCGCTCCTGTTCGGGTCCCTCGTGAGTCGCAGGCTGGATCAGCGGGGGGGCAGGCCGTGACGCTGCTCGTGGCCCTGGCCGGCGGGCTGGGGGCGGCTGCCCGGTTCCTGGTGGACGGAGCGATCGCCGACCGCAGCCGGCTCTCCGTCCCGATCGGGACTCTCGTCGTGAATGTGCTCGGGTCCTTCCTGCTGGGGGCCCTCACCGGCTGGTCACTGGGGCACGCGGCGTCCGACGGCCTGCGCGCCGTCCTGGGCACCGGCTTCCTGGGGGGATTCACGACGTTCAGCACCGCCAGCGTCGAACTGGTGCGGCTGGCCCGGGCGGGGCGGGGACGCGCCGCCGTTCTGCTCGCGGTGGGCATGATCGTGGCCAGCCTCGTCGCGGCGGGGGCCGGTCTCGCGCTGACGCGATAGGCGCGCCAGCCACACCGCCCCGGGTGTCACCACCGCGCGGAGGGAGGCGGTAGCCTCGCCCCGGAGGGCCCTTTCGGGCGCTCCGCGGCCCACCGCCGTTGTCTGCCGGCTCGAGGGGAGGACCGATCGGCACCGCGAATCAGCGTCAGCGCCCTGAGTGGGCGACGCTGCCCAACGCCATCACCGTGACGCGGCTCGTCATGTTCGTGCCGCTGGTCGCGTACGTCATCGCAGAGGGAAGCCGTCCCGTCCTCGCGACCGTGCTGCTCGTGCTGTTCGGGACCACCGACTGGGTCGACGGGTTCCTCGCCCGCCGCCTCCACCAGACGAGCCGGGTCGGGGAGATCCTCGACCCCCTGGCCGACCGGGCCGGCATCGTCCTGATCTGCGTCGCGATGCTCCTCGCCGGCGTCCTGCCGTGGTGGGCCCTGGTGGTGCTCGTGGCCACGGACGCCGTGGTGACGGTCGTCGGCGTCGTGCGTCGTCACGCGATCGGTGCGCTCAACGTGGTGTGGGTCGGCAAGATCCGGACGGCCGTGCTCATGGTCTCGCTGCCTCTGCTGACCCTCAGCACTGCGGATCTCGCGTTCGCCCCGACCCTGGCCACGATCGGGATGGCCCTGCTCGTGGTGGGGTGCGTCCTTCACCTCGCCGCGGGCGCTGCCTACATGTCGCGCCTGATCCGGACGCCCCGCCCGGACGTCGACGGGGCGACGCCCGGCCCGGGGAAGTGACGTGGGCCGGCGCGACGGGAGGCGGGTGCGCTCGCTCGGCCCCGTCGCCCAGCTCGTCCCGCACCTCTTCGAGCGGCGCACGGACGCCCAGGTCCTGGCCCGGCAGTTCGTGCTCGTCGGCGAAACCGACCGGTGGTGAGGCGCGGCTGCGAATTGGCGATCACCATCGACGAGCGGATCTGCGACGGCCAGTACCTCACGGAGGCCCTCGCGCGGTTCACAGAGTTCGTGGAGAATCCGGTGCAGCTCGAAGAGGGCCCGGCTGAGGTCATCCCCGACGTGCCGTGAAGGTCCGGTACAGGACCCCGGCCGTGGACACCACCGCGCCCACGGCCAGCGACTGCCAGGGCAGCGTGGCCACGAGCGCCAGGCAGAAGACCATGCCCGCCCCCTGGAGGGCCCTCGGGTAGCGTCGCCCCTCGCGTTGCCGGAACGCGGCCAGGTTCGCCACGAAGTAGTAGAGCAGGACGCCGAAACTGGAGAACCCGATGGCGCCCCGCAGGTCGACCGCGAGCACGAGGGCCACCACGACGACCGCGAGCGCGACCTCGGCCCGGTGCGGCACCCGGTACCTCGGGTGGACGGACGCCAGCGCGCGCGGCAGGTCCCCCTCCCGCGCCATCGCAAGGACGGTCCGGCCGACGCCGGCGATGAGCGCCAACAGAGCGCCCAGGGACGCCACCGCCCCGCCCAGCCGCACGACCGGCTCGAGCCAGGTCGCCTGGCCGGCCGCGACGGCCGAGGCCAACGGCGTCCGGGAGGCGGCGAGCCCCTCCAGACCGAGGACGCCGACCAGGCTCACCGCGACGAGCGCGTAGACCGCGACCGTGATGGCCAGCGCGGCGACGATCGCGCGGGGGATCGTCCGCTCGGGCTCGACGACCTCCTCGCCCATCGTCGCGATGCGGGCATAGCCGGCGAACGCGAAGAACATCAGGCCCGCGGACTGGAACACCCCGTACACGGACGCCTCGGTGGCGCCGACGGACGCCCAGCCGGCCGGCTGGGACGAGAGGAGGTTCGCGACAACGACCGTCGCCAGCACAGCCAGGACCACCGTGACGATGACCCGCGCGAGTCCGGCCGTCCGGGTCACGCCGTGGTAGTTGATCGCAGCCAGGGCGATGACGGCGGCGGCCGCGAGCGGGCGCTGCCAGGGTCCCTCGGGGACGAGATAGGCGGAGAACGTCAGTGCCATCGCGGCACACGAGGCGGTCTTGCCGATGATGAACCCCCACCCGGCGACGAACCCCCACCACGGGCCGAGTTCCTCGCGGCCGTACACGTAGGTGCCCCCCGAGGTCGGGTACCGGGCCGCCAACTGGGCCGAGGACGTCGCGTTGGCGAAGGCGACGAGCGCCGCCAGGGCCAGCCCCGCCAGGAGGCCACCACCGGCCGCGGCGGCAGCAGGCCCGAACACGGCGAACACGCCGGCACCGATCATGGAGCCGAGCCCGATCACGATCGCATCGGCCGTGGTGAGGCGACGCTCCAGAGCCGGCATGATGGGTTCCTTTCGGCTCGCCCGTGCGGGAAACTCTTAGTCAGGAACCACTAGCGGCGGAAAAGACAATAATCCACCATGAAGTTACCACAGCTCTCGCAAAGGAGTTGGCCATGAAGTCGCTTCGCGCCGGGCTCGCCACCGCGATGCTCGTGGCGGGATTGGGCGTCCTGCCCCTCTCGCCGGCCGTCACCACGGCCACCGCTGCACCCATCGTGGCGCCGGCCGCCTCGTACTGCGGCCTGGACTGGGGGTCGCTCCCCGAGTCCCGGTCGGGCACGTCGAAGGCCACCGTCACCAACGTCCGGGCCGGTCAGCACAACTGCTACGACCGTCTGGTCATCGATTTCAAGGGCAAGATCAAGGGGTACGACGTCCGCTACGTCAAGTCCGTGTACACCGTGGGGCAGGGCAAGCGCGTCCCGCTGATCGGTGACGCCGACCTCAAGATCACCGTCAACGCCCCCGCCTACAGAGACGGCAAGGCGACCTACAGTCCTGACAGCAGGACGAAGGCCGTCAACGTGTCCGGCTTCCGAACCTTCAAGCAGGTCGCGTACCTGGGCAGCTTCGAGGGGAAGACCTCGTTCGGCCTCGGGACTCGGGCGCGTCTCCCCTTCCGCACGTTCATCCTGGACGGCCCCGGTGGCGGGTCGCGTCTGGTGATTGACGTCGCCCATCGCTGGTAACGCTGCCAGCCATCGCCGTCGGGGGCGGTTCGGGCATCAGCCCGGGCCGCCCTCGTGGCGTTTGCGGGCCTTGTGGATCGTTCGGGCCAGGGCGCGCGCGTAGACCACGGAGTTGGGCGGTGGGTCCTGCGGCGCTCGCGGTTCCTGCCCGGGGAAGAGGGCGGGCGGAGGCCCGAACGCGCGGGCCGCCTGCGTGACCACGCTGCCGGCCCGGATCGCGTCACCCCCCGCGGCGACGGTGACCGCGACGCCCGTGCGCAGCGCGTGGGCCACGAGCTGGCCGAGGAGGGGGTTCGCCGTCCGCGTCACCTGCGCCACGCCCCGCGCCGCCAGGCCGCGCGCCCAGCGCGTCCCGTACTCGTGGTAGACGCCGCTCGCGAGATTCGCCCCTTCGTCCCCCAGCAGGATGCCGACCACAAGCGCCTTGCGGCGGTCGGCGTCCGACACATCGAGGTCGTAGAGGTCGGCGAGGGCGAGAAGGTAGACGGCCGTGCGGTCGAGGCTGGTCAGGACGTCGGCGTCCGACCCGCCGGCTGCGCCCGGGATCTCGGCTCGCGCGGCGCGCAGCCCCCCGTCGACGGCCTCGCCTCGCAGATACCACGCGTTGAGGACCCGGATCGCCTCGGCGGGGGTGCGGGTCCGGTCTTGGCCGCGCACGGCGTCCACGCACTCTCGGACGACCGCGCCGTCCTCGGCCGTCACCCGCGCCAGCGAGGCGTCAAGTTGCTCCAGGCGGGGCGCTGGGGTCACGGGACTCCTTCCGTCGGGTCCGACGCTACCGCCTCGACCCCGCCGAGGGCCCGCGTTAGGCCCGCCGAGGGCCCGCGTTAGGCCCGCCGAGGGCCTGCGTTAGGCCCTCGACGGGAATAACGCAGGCCCTCGGCGAATGGGCGTCTGTGGGTCAGCAGCGCGGGCCGGAGCCGTCGCGCACGCCCTGGCCCATGCCCTTGCCCTGGCCCATGCCCTGACCGGCGTTGGCAGGCCGGTTCTCTGCGCGGGCGTCCAGGGCCGCAAGAACCTTGTCCTTGTCCAGGTCCAGCTCGTCGGCGAGGAACGCCGCCAGTTCGGCATGGTGCGTGGCCCGCTCGTCGGCGCTCAGGTCGGCACCGCGGACTGCCGGGTTGTCGGCACGGAAGGCGACGAGGGCGTCGCGGAGGGCGTCCTGGCTCACGCCGAGGTCCTGGGCCAACTGGGCGATGCCGGCCTGGGCGCCGTAGCCCGCGCCGTTGCGTAGGCCGGCGTTCTCGTTGGTCTGCTGGCGGACGCCGTCGGCGTTCCCGAAGCGGTTCTGGTTGCCGGCCTGGGTCTGAGTCTGCGCCGGGGTCGGGTCGGGGGTTTCGGCGCTGGCCAGGCTGGCCATCCCGAAGGTGCTGCCGAGCACGATGGCGCCGCCACCGAGGCCGAGGGCGATCTTCTTGGTGATGTTCATGGTGACTCCTTCGATTGCGTTCCGGTGTGGTGTTCCGGTGGTGATCACCAGTGAACGCCAGCGCTGTGAGGCGTCCGCGACGGGTGTGTGAGGAATTCGTGAAGCCGGTGGCTGCCGGGCGAGGGGCCGACGCACTACCGTCGACCCATGATCGTGCGCCCTCTGCTCGCCCGCGCCTTCTGGGCGGTTTCCCGCTACGACTTCCGCTCCGAGCCGCCGCCGGCCGGGGGGTCGGCGGTCCTGCTCGGGGTCCCGCACACCTCGAACTGGGACTTCGCCTTCATGCTCGCCATCTCCTGGCGCCACGGGATCGCCCCGAAGTGGCTGGGCAAGCACACGCTCTTCAAGCCCCCGTTCGGGCCGTTGATGCGGGCGCTGGGCGGGATTCCGGTTGATCGCGCGCACCCCGGACGCCTCGTGGAGAACATCGTCAAACGGGTCCGCGACGGCGAACGGTTCTACCTCGTGGTCACCCCCGAGGGCACGCGCGGTCGCGGGCAGTTCTGGAAATCGGGCTTCTACCGGATCGCCCGAGACACGGGACTGCCGGTCGTCCTCGGGTATGTCGATTCGGCCACGAAGACCTCGGGGCTGGGGCCGACGATCGAGCTGACCGGCGACGTCACCGCCGACATGGACCGGATCCGTGCGTTCTACGCTGACAAGCAGGGCATCAACCCCGAGGACTTCACCCCGCCACGGCTCCGCGAGGAGGGCCCCTCGCGCGCGGTTCCCGCACCCGAGGTTGCCGCGTCCGAGGTTTCCACGTCCGAGGTTCCCGCGTCAGAGGTTTCCACGCCCGAGGATCCCGGCGGGCCCGGCGCCGCGTGAGGATCCTGGTCGCCCTCGGCGGCAACGCACTGCTGGCCCGTGGCCAGGCGATGACGGCCGAGGCGCAACGCACCAACGTCCGCCGCGCGTGCGAGGCGCTCGCACCGGCAGCCGTTGACCACCAACTCGTGGTCTCCCACGGCAACGGCCCGCAGGTGGGGCTGCTCGCGCTGCAGGCCCAGGCCTACCAAGGGGTCGAGCCCTACCCGCTCGACGTCCTGGGCGCGCAGACCGAGGGCATGATCGGCTACCTCATCGAGCAGGAACTCGGCAACCTCATCCCCGACGAGATGCCCATCGCGACGATCCTCACCCAGACGGAGGTGTCCCTGGACGACCCCGCCTTCGCCGAACCCACCAAGTTCGTGGGGCCCGTTTACGATGCGGACGCCGCCGCCACGCTCGCGTCCGAGCACGGCTGGACCATGAAGCGGGACGGCCCCTGGCTCCGGCGGGTCGTGCCGTCGCCCAGGCCGCTGCGGATCTTCGAGAGTCGCGCGATCGGCTACCTTCTGGAGCGCGGCTGCGTCGTGGTCTGTACGGGCGGCGGCGGCATCCCGACGGCCTTCGAGCCTGGCACGCGGAGGCTGCGCGGCGTCGAGGCGGTCGTCGACAAGGACCTCGCCTCCATGGTGGTCGCCCGCGAGTTGGGCGTCGACCTGTTCGTCATCGCGACAGACGTCCCCGCCGTCATGCTCGAGTGGGGCACGCCCCACGCCCGCCGCGTCGGCGACGTCCACCCGGACGCCTTGGGTGCGCTGAGGTTCGCCGCCGGCTCGATGGGCCCGAAGGTCACCGCCGCGGTCGAGTTCGCGCGACAGACGGGGCGGCCGGCCGTGATCGGGGCGCTCACGGACCTGACCGCCCTGCTCGCGGGGACCGCTGGCACCCGCGTCAGCACGGACGCCGTCGGCCTGGAGGTGCGCTGAGATGATCGGGCGGCAGGCACGCCCGGGCGGCCCTCAGGCGGGAGGGCGCAACACGCCCCAGTCGCCGAGTGAGCCCTCGAGCGCTCCGAGCGCAGCCTCGACCAGCGGCGCGCGGTCGTCCGGCGGGCAACCCTGCTCGACCCACACCTGGGCTGCGGCGGAGAGGAACCCCAGGAACCCCACGAGGGCGAGTCGGTCCCGGCGGCTGCCCGCCGGACGGAGGCGCGCAGTGAGGTCGGCGATGAACTGCGAGCGGAACTCCTGTCGCAGGTGCTGGACGGGTTCCGGCTCGGAAGGGCCGGTCAGGAAGGGTGAGCCCCAGCCGGCTCCCGACTCGGCCACGGCGTCGAGGGAGGTGTCCACGACCACGCGGGCACGGTCCCGTGCCGAGGCGTGGGGAGGAAGGGCGGCGTGCGCGGCGTCCTGCCGGCGGCGGAGGTCCTCGAGCTGTTCGCGCACGACGTCGGAGTACAGGCCCACCTTGCCGTCGAAGTACTTGTGGACGAGGGCCTCGGAGGTCCCCGCCGCGGTCGCGACGGCCCCGACCGAGACCTGGTCGTACGTCGCCGCCGCGAAGGCACGCGTCGCCGCCGCGAGGATGGCTTCGCGGCGGGCTTCGGCGCCGAGACGTCGCCGCGGGGGTCGGTGGGGTTGCTCCATGACTTGCACCCTATCTGCTGGTGAGTTACGCTCACCAATTGTTATTGAGCTTCACTCACTTAGCGAGGGCGACGATGAACTGGTCCGATGATGTCATCTGGTGGCACTGCTACCCCCTGCGGTTCGTCGACGCCGAACCCACCTTCACCCCCGAGGTCACGCACCGGCTCTGGCGCCTGACCAACTGGCTGGACTACATCATCGAGCTCGGCGCCAACGGGCTCCTGCTCGCCCCGATCTTCGCGTCGAGCACGCACGGCTACGACACCCTCGACCACTTCCGTATCGACCCGCGACTCGGCGACGACGACGACTTCGCCGACCTCCTCTGGAAGGCCCGCGAGCGCGGCATCCGTGTCGTCCTCGACGGCGTGTTCAACCACGTCGCCCGCGATCACGAGATCGTGCGGCGCGCGTCGGCGTCCGATGCTTCGCCACAGGAGCGCGCCTGGCTGAAGTGGGTCGACGGCTACCCGCTGTGTTTCGAGGGCAGCCTTGATCTCGTCGAGCTCAACCTCGCCCACCCGCCGGTCCAGGACTATGTGGCCCGTGTGATGATCCACTGGCTTGACAAGGGGGTGGACGGCTGGCGCCTCGACGCCGCCTACGCTCCCGGAGCGGACGCCTGGCGTCCGGTCGTCGCGCGCGTCAAGGCCGCGCACCCGGACTGCTGGCTGCTCGCCGAGGTACTGCACGGCGACTACGTGGCTTTCGTGGCGGAGTCCGGGGTCGACTCGGTCACCCAGTACGAGCTGTGGAAGGCCGTGTGGAGTTCGCTCAACGACGTGAACTTCCACGAGTTGACGTGGTCGCTTCAGCGGCACGCCGAGTTCTGCGCCGCGTTCCGGCCGCAGACGTTCATCAGCAACCACGACGTCACGCGCATCGCGACGAAACTGACGGACCCTCGGCAGCTCGGTCTGGCGGTCGCGCTGTTGCTTCTGCTGCCGGGCATTCCCTCGATCTACGCCGGGGACGAGCAGGGGTTCACCGGCGAGAAGCTCGACCAACCAGGCGGCGATGACGCGGTACGCCCACCGTTCCCGGTCGACCCGCACGGGCTCGCTCCCTTCGGCCGGGAGGTCTACGACGATTATCGAAGGGTGATCCGGCTGCGCCGGCTTCACCCGTGGTTGGGAGGGGCGACGGTCAGTGTGTCCGAGGTGACGAACGGCACCGTGGCGATCGACCTGATCGGTGGTCTGGACGGCCAGCGCCTCACGCTGGCCCTCAACGCGACTGACGAGTCCGTGGAACTGTCCGGCAGCTTCGGGGCGCTGGCCGTCCACGCCCACGACTGGGCGCTCGGCTGAGGAGGCGAGGTTGGGCTCCGCGAATCGTTGCCCGTGGGCTGATCCGCGTCACGTGAGGATCATGACCTCGTGGGCCGGGGGCAACCATACGGTGGCCACGAGGTTCGCGCCCGGCTCGCGCGGGGGCAGGAGGTCCAGGGGGGGCGCCAGGAGGCGGCCGCGGGAGGCTTGGTCGGCGACGATCCGCGTCCACGCGGTGCTGCCACGGCACCACACAGAACCGACGTAGCCGGCCGGGCCGATGACCGCCACCGGGATGGCGCCCTGCGCGTCCGCTGGGCGTCCGTCGACCCACAGGATGCCCGGCAGGAGGATGCCGTGCTCGATCCGCGGCGCCACCCCCGGGGGCAGGTGCGTCAGCGGGGGATACCGCCCTGCGAGTTCCAGCCGCACGTGTCGGTGCCGGGGGTTCTCCACGGAGACGAGCACGTGCTCGGTCGAATGGGTGCGGCAGGCGACGGGCAGGACACGGCCCGTCGGTCGGCACGCCAGCAGGGCCCGGGCCGCGTCCTGGAAGTCCTGAGGCGTCAGGCCCTCGGGGAGCCGGGGGGCGAGCCACGGCTCGGGGCGCATGACGATGCGCGCGTCATGTCCCCCGGCGGCCTGCATGGGGTCACCGTATCGAAGAGGCTCCTGACAACGCGCGTAGTTTGGGGGGATTCGAGCCGCACCGCCGAACGGGCCGATGTCGCCGCCCGGCCGCTCCACGATCGGTGCAGCGCCCTCTGCCGCCGGCGACGGGGCGGATTCGGCACTCAGCGGACCGATCTCTCCCGGTATTTCGGGCTGTACCGCCCGTAGTTCGTCGGCGCTGGCCGCGGCTGATGGGCCAGCGTCGTACCTGGGGCTC
>CAZZGU010000030.1:0-9522 GCA_964653755.1 uncultured Nigerium sp.
GCGCAGGGAGTCGTTCATCCAGCCCATGTTCCACTTGAAGCCGAACCCCAGACCGCCGAGGTTGGTCGGCTTGGTCACGCCACCGAACGAGGTGGACTCCTCGGCGATCATCGTGACGCCGGGAACCCGCTCGTAGAGGTGACGGTTGACGTAACGCAGGAAGTCGATGGCCTCGAGGTTGTGGTTGCCGCCGAACTCGTTGGGCACCCACTCGTCCGCGTTGCGGGAGTAGTCCAGGTAGAGCATGGACGCGACAGCGTCCACGCGCAGGGCGTCGATGTGGAAGTTCTGCACCCAGTACAGCGCGTTGGACACGAGGAACGACTTCACCTCGTTGCGGCCGTAGTTGAAGATGTAGGTGCCCCAGTCCTTGTGCTCGCCCTGACGGGGGTCGGCGTGCTCGTACAGGGCGGTGCCGTCGAAGCGACCCAGCGCCCACTCGTCCTTGGGGAAGTGGCCGGGCACCCAGTCGAGGATGACGCCGATGCCGGCCTGGTGGAGGCGGTCGATGAGGTAGCGCAACTCGTCCGGCTTGCCGAGCCGGGACACAGGCGCGAAGTAGTTGGTCACCTGGTAGCCCCAGGACGGCTCGAACGGGTGCTCGGTGATCGGCATGAGCTCGACGTGCGTGTAACCCTGCCAGCTCACGTACTCGACGAGCTCGTCAGCCAGTTCGAGGTAGGTCTTGCCCTTGCGCCAGGACCCGAGGTGCACCTCGTAGATGCTCATCGGCTCGATCTGGAAGTTCCGGCTCTTCCGGTTCTCCATCCACTCGTCGTCGCCCCACCAGAACTTGCTGGTGTAGACGATCGAGCTGTTGGCGGGCGCCTTCTCGGCGAAGAAGGCCATGGGGTCGACCTTCTCCCGCCACACGCCGTCCGCACCGAGGATGTTGTACTTGTACAAGGTCCCGTCGCCGACGCCTTCGACGAAGAGCGCCCACACGCCGGAGCCGGGGACCAGGTGCATGGTGTCGCCGGTCCACCAGTTGAAGTCGGCGTTGACACGGACCGCCTGCGCGTTGGGAGCCCAGACCGCGAACCGGGTCCCGGTGATCTCGCCGCGCTCGTCGTCGTGGATCGTGACCACGTGTGCGCCCAGGCGCCGCCAGCACTCAGTGTCGCCACCGTTGTGGAAGCCTTCGAGATCCCAGCCGGCCAGCCCGCCGGACGGATCGTGTGTCATCGTGTCTCCTTTTCGTCGGGCTGTGGTCGCGGCACTGCGGCGACGAGCCGACGGATGGCTCCCAGCGGGATCCCCACCCAGTCGGGTCGGTTGCGCAGTTCGTACACCACTTCGTAAACGGCCTTGTCGGTTTCGTAGGCAGCCAGGACGTCGTCCGAGGCTTCCCGAGGCCCACAGTAGCCCTTCAGGAAGCCCCCGCGGGCGCCTTCGGCCCAGCTCGTGGCGGTCGGGCCGTCCGGGTTGGGGTGGGCGCTTCGGACGTAGTCAAACGAGCGCAACATGCCGGCGACATCCCTCCAGACGGAGTCAGGACGGCGCCGCTCGGCGAACGGCGTGGCGGGCTCGCCCTCGAAGTCGACGATCGTCCAGCCGGACGGCCCGCGCAGCGCCTGGCCCAGGTGGAAGTCGCCGTGGACCCTCTGCACCGGCACCGTGTGCCCGCGGAGGGTGGCCAGCCGGGCGACGAGCGCGGGGGCGTGTCGGGCCAGTTCGTCGTGACCGGACGCTGCCGCGCGCAGGCGTCCGAGCATCGTGTCGGCGATCGCAGCTCCGTCGCGGACACCCGTGCCGAACACCTCGGCCAACCGGGCATGGACGCGGCCCAGTGCGGCCCCCAACGCCCCGGCCTCATCGGTGAAGTCCTCCTCGCGGGCGCAGGCCTGGCTCGCCAGGTCCCAGCCGTCGCGGGCGTCCGGCACGCGCTCCATGAGGAGGCCGAGGTCGGTCGTCGTCCCCGGGGGCCACTCCGCGGTGATGCGCCCCAACAGGCGGGGAGCGCAAGCGCCGTCGAGCGCGGCCAGCATCTCGGCTTCCAGGCTGGGGCCCGGTTCGATCTTCCGCAAGAGCTTCAACAGCCGCTCCTCGCCGACGCAGAGCATGGTGTTGGACTGCTCGCCCGCCCACACCGACACCGGGGGGACCGGCCCGCCGCCCAGCGCGGCGCCCACCAGGGCGGTGCGCGCGGCCTGGTCGTGGGTCGCCTCGTGACCGGGGGAGTCCGGCCCGTCAGAGCGCACCAGGAGGTGGTAGTGCTCGGTGTCACCGTCGGCGTACGTGACCGTGACGACCTCGCTCCGAAGCGCCGGCCAGGACCCTCGCGCGGTGTACCAGCGCACCGCGGCCTCGTCCGAGACGGACGCAGCGCGTCCCTTACCCCCGAACCAGCGGGACTGCCGCAGGACGGGGAGCCAGGACGCGCCGTCCCGCTCGCCGAGGGTCACCTCACAGGACGTGGAGGATATGGGCAGGGTTGGCCGGCGCCAGGCGGACGAAGTTCCGGCTTCCCCAGGTGAAGGTTGCTCCCGTGAGCTCATCGCGCACATGCAGCGGGGCGTCTTGGGTCAGCCCCAGCTTCGACATGTCGACGAACACCTCGCTCTCGACGGTGTTGGCCGGGTCGAGCGAGCAGATCACGAGGATCTTGTCGCCCCGGTCCACCTTGGAGAACGCGATGATCGAGTCGTGCGGGGTCGAGTGGAAGTCGATCTTCCGCAACTGCTGGAGCGCCGGATGCGCGCGACGGATGCCGTTCAGCGTCCCGATGAGCATGTTCAGGTTGGGCTCGGCGGTGAAGTCGCGCGGCCGGAACTCGTACTTCTCGGAGTTGCGGTACTCTTCGCCTCCGACCTTGAGCGGCTCGTGCTCGAACAGCTCGAACCCGGAGTACACGCCCCAGCTCGGTGAGAGCGTCGCCGCCAGCAGCGCGCGGATCGCGAACGCCGCCGGCTTGCCCGACTGCAGGAAGATGGGGTTGATGTCCGGGGTGTTGACGAAGAAGTTCGGACGGTAGAACGCGTCCATCTCCCGGGACAGTTCGCCGAGGTACTCCTCGAGTTCGGCCTTGGTGTTGCGCCACGTGAAGTAGGTGTAGCTCTGGTGGAAGCCCACCTTTCCGAGGGCATGCATCATCTCGGGCTTGGTGAAGGCCTCCGCGAGGAACAGGACGTCGGGGTCGGTCTTGCGGATCTGGTCCATGATCCACCCCCAGAATTGCAGGGGCTTGGTGTGTGGGTTGTCGACGCGGAAGATCCGGACGCCGTGCGACATCCAGAGCCGCAGGATCCGCAGGACTTCGTTGTAGATGCCCTCGGGATCGTTGTCGAAGTTGATCGGGTAGATGTCCTGGTACTTCTTCGGGGGGTTCTCCGCGTAGGCGATGGTGCCGTCCAGTCGCGTGGTGAACCACTCCGGATGTGCCTGGACCCAGGGGTGATCCGGGGACGCCTGGAGGGCAAGGTCAAGCGCGATCTCGATGCCGAGCGAACGTGCCTTCTCGACGAGGCGGTCGAAGGAGTCGAAGTCGCCCAGGTCGGGATGGATCGCGTCGTGTCCGCCGGCGGTGTTCCCGATGGCCCACGGTGAGCCGGGATCCTCGTCGGTCGGGGTCAGGGAGTTGTTCTTGCCCTTCTTGAAGGCGTCCCCGATGGGATGGATCGGCGGGAAGTACACCACGTCGAAGCCCATCTCGGCGACCTCTTCGAGGCGCTGGTGGCAGGTGTCGAAGGTGCCCGAGATCCACGTCCCGGTCTCCTCGTCGTAGCTCGCGCCGATGGAGCGGGGGAAGAACTCGTACCAGGAGGAGAAGAGAGCCTTGCGCCGGTCCACGAGCAGGGGGAAGTCGGCAGTGGGCGACACCATCTCACGGGGCCCGTACAAGCGCATCGCGCGGTCCAGGCCGCTGCCGTGACACACGTCGAGCAGGTCCTCGGCCGGTCGCTGGGGGATCAGGAGTTGGGAGGTCGCGCGCAGGATGGACGCTTCGAGCGGGTCGTCGGCGGCCTCCGCCCGCCGCGCGGTGCGCTCCATGAGGTCACGGCCCTCCATGCAGACCAGTTCGACGTCCACGCCGGCGGGGAGCTTCGCCTCGGCGTTGTGCAGCCAGGTCCCCCACGGGTCCGACCAGCCCTCGACGCGGAACGTCCAGTGCCCCTCGCGGTCGGGGCGGACCCAGGCCTCCCACGGGTCGAGGCCGCGGGGCTCGACGGGGAGCATGTCGACGCGGGTCTCGCGTCCGTCGGGGTCGGTGAGGACGACCGACGCGTTCACCGCGTCGTGTCCCTCGCGGAACACCTTGGCGCGAACGGGGATGAGTTCCCCGACCACGGCCTTCGCGGGATAGGCGCCGCCCTCGATGACGGGTTCCACCTTCGTGACGGGGATGCGTCCGATGCCCCGGACGATGACGCGAGTGGGGGAGAGATCGACCTTGACCATGGTGCTTCCTCTTCGAGAGCGAGCGGACCTCAGGACGCGCCGGGGCGACGTCACCGCCCAACTTAGCGAATCAGTCCGTGTCGGGGGACAGGACGGCCTGAAACGGTGCACGTCCCGAGGCTGACGTGGCCTAGACTCGCCTCTCGTGCGTGCGATTCGACGATTTAATGTGCAACCAGTCCTGCCGAAGGAACTCGAGGGGCTGGGTGAACTGGCCAGCAACCTGCGCTGGGCCTGGCACCAGGAGACCAAGCAGCTCTTCCGGGCGGTCGACCCCCAGCTGTGGTCGACGTGTGGGGAGGACCCCATCAAGCTCCTGGCCCGGGTTTCCGAGTCCCGCCTCCAGACGCTGGCCGGGGACAAGCGGTTCGTCCGCGAGGTGAAGCTCGCGCGCGACGACCTGCGCGAGTACCTCACCGGCGACCTCTGGTTCCAGGGGTTCGCGGCCGGCCAGGCGAAGGCTCCCCGCGCGATTGGCTACTTCTCCGCCGAATTCGGCATCACCGAGGTGCTGCCCCAGTACTCCGGTGGCCTCGGTATCCTCGCCGGCGACCATCTCAAGGCGGCGTCGGACCTCGGCGTCCCCATCATCGGCGTGGGTCTGCTCTATCGGCACGGCTACTTCCGGCAGTCGCTCAACAGCGCCGGACGCCAGCAGGAGCGCTACCCGGTGCTCGACCCGGAGGACATGCCGCTCACGGCGCTCAAGGACGAGTCCGGACGTCCGGTCGTCCTGCAGGTGCCCCTGCGGGGTCGCACCCTGTCGGCCCGGGTGTGGATCGCCCAAGTGGGACGGGTTCCCCTGCTGATGATGGACGCCGGCATCGAGGAGAACACCGAAGCCGACCGCCTCGTCACGGATCGCCTCTACGGCGGCGGGGAGGAGCACCGCCTGGCCCAGGAGGTCCTGCTCGGAATCGGTGGCGTCCGGGCGCTCCGCGCGTACTGCACCCTTCGGGGCGTCCCCGCCCCCGACGTCTTCCACTGCAACGAGGGCCACGCCGGCTTCCTGGGCCTGGAGCGCATCCGCGAGTACATGGAGGCCGGGCGTGACTTCGACACGGCCATCGAACTGACTCGTGCCGCGACGCTCTTCACGACCCACACCCCGGTTCCCGCCGGGATCGACCGCTTCCCGAAGTCGCTCGTGGCCGAGCAGTTCGCCGACTTCGCGCCCCTGCCGCTGGACCGTGTCATGGCGTTCGGCTCTGAGGACTATGAGGGCGGGGACCCCTCCCGCTTCAACATGGCTGTGATGGGCTTCCGGCTGGGGCAGCGCGCCAACGGTGTCTCCGAACTGCACGGCGAGGTCTCCCGGTCGATGTTCCAGGGCCTGTGGCCCGCGTTCGACACCACCGAGGTGCCCATCACGTCGGTGACGAACGGCGTCCACCACCGGACGTGGGTCCACCCCGACCTGTTGGAACTGCTGGAAACGTCCACGGGCGACTCCGAGACCGTCATCGACGGCTACGACTGGTCGGCCCTCGACAACGTCGACGACAACACCCTGTGGGCGCTGAAGCGGCGGATGCGCGGCTCCATGATCCAGATGGCCCGTGGCCGGCTCGCCGACTCCTGTCGGGCGCGTGGGCTCAGCGCCGACTGGACCGAGAACGCGCTGAACCCGTCCACGCTGACGTTCGGCTTCGCGCGGCGCGCGGCGTCCTACAAGCGGCTCACGCTGATGCTGACCGACCGCGACCGACTCAAGCGCCTCCTCAACCACCCGCAGACCCCGATCCAGATCGTGGTCGCAGGCAAGGCCCACCCGGCGGACGAGATCGGAAAGACCCTCATCCAGGAGATCGTGAAGTTCGCCGACGAACCGGACGTCCGTGGCAAGATCGTCTTCCTGCCGGATTACGACATCTCGCTCGCCCGGCCCCTCTACCCGGGCTGCGACGTGTGGATCAACAACCCGCTGCGCCCCTACGAGGCGTGCGGCACCTCCGGCATGAAGGCCGCCCTGAACGGCGCCGCCAACCTGTCGGTGCGCGACGGTTGGTGGGACGAGTGGTACAGCCCTGAGTGGGGCTGGGAGATCCCGTCGGCCGAGAACATCGTCGACCTCGACGCACGTGACGCTGAAGAGGCGAGCGCGCTCTACGACACGATCGAGAACCAGATCATCCCCAAGTTCTACAGCCGCGACGTCCAGGGCCTGCCGGCTGACTGGCTGGCGATGGTGCGCCGGACCATCTCGGGGCTCGGGCCCAAGGTGCTGGCGTCCCGCATGGTGCGCGACTACGTCGAGAAGCTGTACGCCCCTGCGGCCGCGTCCCTGGCGGAGGTCTCGCGCGACGACGTCGCCGAGGAGTTGGCGGCCTGGAAGCGTCGCCTGCGGGAGCGCTGGCACCAGGTCCATGTCGACCACCTCGACACCCCGGAGGGCTCGGTGTCGGTGGGCTCCCAGATGCGGTTCGGTGCCTGGGTGCGTCTGGACGGGCTCCGCCCCGACGACGTGGAGGTCCAACTGGTCAAGGGGGATGCGAACGCCGAGGACGAGCTCAGCAACATCGAGCTCTACCCGATGACCGAGCACTCCGAGACCGAACCCGGCGTCCTCCACTACCTCACCACGGTCGTGGCTCACACGCCCGGGACACGGGGGTACACGGTCAGGGTCGTGCCCCGGAACGAGCACCTGGCCCACGACGCGGAGATGGGGCTCGCGGCCGTCCCGCCTGCCCGCTGACCCGACGCCATCAGAGCACGATGCCCCCGGCCGCGGCCGGGGGCATCGTGGCTTCGGGGCTGTGATGTCAGCGCGTGGCGGCCTTGCGGCTGACCACGGTGGCCTGCATGAGGACCACGGTGCGCGCGGGGACCTGCAGGGTCGAGCCCGGGACCAGGGCCTTGCGCGGGAAGTCCTGGTCGGTCCCGGTGTGCGCGACGATGCGGTAGCCGCTCGACCAGGGCTGACCCGGCAGGGTCACCTCGAGGTCGTGGAAGCCACCGTTGAGAAACACGTAGAAGGCCTCGCGGACGTCCGAGACGTACATGCCAAGGCTGCGCCGGCCGCCGTCGTGCCACTGCTCGATCGACATCTCGGTGCCCTGCTCGTTGAACCAGGCCGACTCCGTGCGCCCCAGGCCGTGGCCGTTTGCGTCCACGAGTTCGTTGCGGGTCCGGAAGGCCGACGGCCGGAGCACCGGGTGCCGGGCACGCAGGGCGAGCAATTGCCGGGTGACGTCGAAGACGTCGGCCCATTCGTCGAGGGTGGCCCAGCTGACCCACGACAGGGGCGAATCCTGGCAGTACGCGTTGTTGTTGCCCTGCTGGGTGCGTCCCATCTCGTCGCCGGCGAGGATCATCGGGGTTCCGGTGCTGAGCAGGAGCGTGGCCATCAGGTTGCGGACCGTGCGGTGGCGCGAGGCGACGATGGCCGCGTCGTCGGTCTCCCCCTCGTAGCCGTGGTTCCAGCTTCGGTTGTCGTCCGCGCCGTCGCGGTTGCGTTCCCCGTTGGCCTCGTTGTGTTTGAGATCGTAGGTGACCACGTCCCGCATGGTGAAGCCATCGTGGGCGGTGACGAAGTTCACCGACGACCAGGCGGGCCGGCCGCCGTGCTCGAAGATGTCGGTGGAGCCGCTGAGGCGCGTCGCCAACTCCTGGACGCCGGGCAGCGCGCCGCGCCAGAAGTCGCGGGCGAAGCCGCGGAAGCGGTCGTTCCACTCCGCCCAGCCCTTGCCCCAACGCCCCACCTGGTAGCCGTAAGGACCCAGGTCCCACGGCTCGGTGAGCATCACGGCCCGGCTCAGGACGGGGTCGGACGCGACCGCCTCCTTGAAGGCGTGAGCCTGGTCGACGTGGTGGTTCTCGTCGCGGATCAGGGTGGTGCACAGGTCGAAGCGGAAGCCGTCCACCCCCATCTCGGTCACCCAGTAGCGCAGGGAGTCCAGCACCAGGCTCAGGACACCGGGGTTGGAGGTGTCGACCGCGTTCCCGCACCCCGTGACGTCGTAGTCGTTGCGGAGGTCGGAGGTCAGCCGGTAGTAGCCGGCGTGGTCGATGCCCCGGAAGCTGAGGGTGGGGCCTTCGTGGCCGCCCTCCGCTGTGTGGTTGTAGACCACGTCGAGGATCACGGCGATGCCCGCCTTGTGGAACTCCGAGACCATGTGCTTGAACTCGCGGACCTGACCGCCGAGCGTCCCGGAGCTGGAGTAGGCGCCGTGCGGGGCGAAGAAGCCCAGCGTGTTGTAGCCCCAGTAGTTCGTGAGTCCGCGGCCCACGGTGAAGGGCTCGGAGACGAAGTGGTGCAGGGGCAGGAACTCCACGGCGTTCACGCCCAGGTGCTTGAGGTGGTCGATGACGGCCTTGTAGGCCATGCCCGCGTAGGTGCCCCGCAGGTGCTCGGGGACGGCCGGGTGCAGGTGGGTGTACCCCTTCACGTGGGTCTCGTACACCACCATGTTGTCTGGGGAGAGGCGGGTCGCCAGAGGCGCCGGGCGCTCGCTGTCCGCAACGACGACGCTCAGGGGTACCGCGGCGAACGAGTCGACGGGATCCGGCAGGAAGTTCGACTCTGCGGTGTGGTCCAGGATCGGGCCCGAGTAGTCGACGCCCCCGGTGATCGCCCGAGCGTACGGGTCGACGAGCAGCTTGGCAGGGTTGAACCGCTGCCCGGTCTCAGGGCTCCACGGGCCATGGACGCGGTAGCCGTAGCGCTGCTCCGCCCCCACGCCCGGGACGAAGGCCGTCCAGACGCCGTCGGGACGACGGTCCAGGTCGATGTTGGTCTGGTCCCGCTCCTTGCTCACCAGGGCCAGCTCCACGCGGGTGGCGCGGGGCGCCCACAGCGCGAAGTTGGTGCCGTCGTGCACGACGTGCGCACCGAGAATCGAGGAGTCGGAGGGTGGTGACAACGTGGGCCGGGACATCGGTCTCTTTCTTCGGCGTGTGTCCGCCTCCACTGCGTGACGGACGTTTCATTGTGCCCCAGTCCTCGCGCGGGCACCTAGCGAACGGCCTCATGAGGCCGGGTTGCCCTGGCACTGCCTAGAATGTCGGCCGGAGGTGGGGCGCGTGCGGGTGCTGGTCGGCATGTCGGGCGGAGTGGACTCGTCGGTGGCCGCGGCGCGCCTGATCGACGCGGGACACGACGTCACCGGTGTGCACCTCGCC
>CAZZGU010000030.1:9532-17532 GCA_964653755.1 uncultured Nigerium sp.
GACCGACCTGGCCCTGACGCTGCCGGACGCCGAGGGGCGCGGCTGCGCGCTGCCGACGGCCCAGGCGGACGCCGAGCGCGTGGCCGCGCACCTCGGGATGCCGTGGGAGGTCTGGGACCTCACCGCCGAGTTCGCCGAGTCCGTCGTCGAGCCCTTCCTGGCGGAGTACGCCGCCGGCCGGACGCCGAACCCCTGCCTTCGGTGCAACGCGACCATCAAGTTCGCCGCGATGCTTGACCGTGGCCTGGCAAGGGGTTTCGACGCGCTGGCCACGGGCCATTACGCGAACGTGTCGTCGACGGCGCGAGAGGTGGCGCTGCACCGGGCCGCGGACGAGACCAAGGACCAGTCCTACGTCCTCGGCGTCCTCACCCAGGATCAGCTTCGGCGTGTTCTGTTCCCGCTGGGCCCCACCCTGAAGGAAGAGGTGCGTCGCGAGGCCGTCCGCCGCGGCCTGCCGACAGCCGCGCGTCCCGACAGCGTCGACCTGTGCTTCGTCCCGGACGGTGACGTCACCGGTTTCCTCGCCCGGCGGCTGGGGGACCGCCCCGGAACGATCGAGGACGTCTCCGGGGAGGTCGTCGGCTCCCACCACGGGACTCACCTGTTCACCATCGGACAACGGCGTGGGCTGCGCCTCGGACGGCCGGCGCCGGACGGACGGCCCCGGTTCGTCATCGACCTCGACCCGGCCACGAACACCGTTCGCGTCGGCCCCCACGACCGCCTCCGTGTCGGCTTCCTGGCCTGCGGCCCGGCGAGCTGGACGCAGGGGCCGCCCTCGCCGTTCGACGGCCTCGTGCAGGTCCGCGCGCACGGGGCGGCCCTGCCGGCCCGCATCGAGCCGGGCAACGGACGCGTGGACGTCATGCTCGGCGCGCCGACGTACGGCGTCGCGCCCGGCCAGCGGGCCGTCTTCTACGACGCCGACCGCGTGGTGGGGTCCGCGACCATCGACGCGACGGGGGTCTGACGTGGTCCGCGTCACCTCCGTCGGTTCCCTGCCCGGGCGGGACGTGGCGGCGGCCGTCCGTCTGGTGCTCGACGCGACGCCCGACCTTCCCGCCCTCCCCGAGCTTCCTGCCCGGGGCCCGTGGGCGGGGATCGTGGGCCGTGGAACGGCGCTGCTCGAAGGCCTCGGCGCAGAACTCGCCGCGGGCGAGTGGAGCATGGCCGCCACCCCGGGCATCGACCAACGGCGCGCGCGGGCAACCCTGCGGGACGACCTCGATGTGCTCGAGGAAGAGGCGCACGGCTGGGCGGGGTCCCTCAAGGTCCAGGCGCCCGGGCCGTGGACGCTGGCCGCGGCCTTGTTCCGACCCCTCGGGGGCCGGGTGCTGGGCGACCGCGGCGCGCGCACTGATCTTGCCGAGTCCCTCGCCGAGGGGGTGCGCGGGCTGCTCGCCGAGGTCCGACGGCGCCTCCCCGCTGCCACCGTCGTGCTGCAGATCGACGAGCCCGGGCTGCCCGCGGTCCTGGGCGGGCGCGTCCCCACCGAGGGCGGGTTCTTCCGGCACCGCCCCGTGGAGGAGGCCGAGGTGGCCGGTCGCCTGGCGACGCTCACCGGCCTCGGTGTCAGCAGCGTCGTCCACTGCTGCACCGCGGGGGTGCCCATCTCCCTGCTCTCCCGGCCGGAGCCCCACGGCGCCGGGTTCGCCGCCCTGGGCCTGGATGTCACCCTGCTCGACACGCCGGCCCTGGACTCCGTCGCAGAGGCCGTCCAGGCCGGCGCCGGGATCCACCTCGGCGTGCTGGGGGCGCTGGAGGAACCGTCGGTCGACCTGGCCGTCCGGCGTGCGCTCGATCCCCTGCGTCCCCTGGAACTGGGGCCGGTGCTGGCCGACGCGCTGTGGCTGACGCCCACCTGCGGGCTGGCCGGGGCACCGGTGGCCCGGGTCCCGCGCGTCCTCGCGGCGTTGCGGCAGGCGGCGCCGCTCGTGGACGAGCGTCTCCGGTAGGTAGGTTGCACCCGTGAGCGAACACACCGACCGCGCCCGGCACGCCGAGCTCGCCCGGCAGATCGAGGAGCACCGCGAGCACTACTACCTCGAGGACGCGCCGCTCGTGAGCGACGCGGAGTTCGACGCGCTGGTGCTCGAACTCCTCCAGATCGAGGAGCGCCACCCCGAGCTCGCCACCCCTGACTCGCCCAGCCAGCAGATCGGGGGCGCGGTCTCCGCCACGTTCGCCCCCGTGGTGCACCGCACGGTGATGATGAGCCTCGACAATGCCTTCGACACGGACGCGCTCAGGCGGTGGGCCGCGCGCCTCGGTGGGCCTGCCCCCTTGCTGTGTGAGCTCAAGGTCGATGGGGTCGCGATCGACCTCGTCTACCTGCGGGGACGCCTGCACACGGCGGCGACCCGCGGCGACGGAGTGGTCGGCGAGGACGTCACCGCCAACGTGCGCACGATCCGTTCGATCCCCCGCGTGCTGGCCGACGCCCCCGAGGTCGTCGAGGTGCGGGGCGAGGTGTTCATGCGGCCGGCGGACTTCCGTGCCCTCAACGAGGGCCTCGTCGAGGCGGGCCGCGCACCGTTTGCCAACCCGCGCAACTCCGCGGCGGGGTCGCTGCGCCAGAAGGATCCGCGGGTCACTGCGGCCCGCCCGCTCGACTTCCTCTGCCACGGGCTGGGGGAGTTCTCCGGAGCCGCGCCCACGCGCTTGTCGGAGGCCTACGGCGTCCTGCGCGACCTCGGGCTGCCCGTGAGTGCGCACAACCGCGTGGTTCCCGACCTGGACGCCGCGCTGGGCTACATCGAGTACTTCCGCGAGCACCGCCACGACCTCGACCATGAGATGGACGGCGTCGTTCTCAAGGTCGACGACCTGGCGCGACAGCGCGAGCTCGGGGCTACCTCCCGCGCTCCGCGCTGGGCGATCGCGTTCAAGTACCCACCCGAAGAGGTGACGACGCGGCTCCTCGCGATCGAGGTGAACACCGGGCGCACCGGCCGGGTCACGCCCTACGGGGTGATGGAGCCGGTCGTGGTCGCGGGCTCGACCGTCGAGATGGCCACCCTGCACAACGCGCACGAGGTGGCGCGCAAGGACGTCCGACCCGGCGACACCGTCGTGCTGCGCAAGGCCGGGGACGTCATCCCCGAGATCGTCGGCCCGGTCATGGCGCTGAGGCCGCCCGGTCTGCCGGCGTGGGTGATGCCGACCCACTGCCCGTCGTGCGGGACCGAACTGCGCCCGGAGAAGGAGGGCGAGAAGGACCTGCGGTGCCCCAACGCGCGATCCTGCCCGGCCCAGGCGCGTGAGCGCCTGTTCCACCTTGCCTCGCGCGCCGCGCTCGACATCGAGATGCTGGGCTGGAAGGCCGCCGACGCGTTGCTCTCCGCGGGGCTCCTCGTCGACGAGGGCGACCTCTTCGACCTGACGGCCGAACGCCTCGTGACGGTCCCCTTCTTCCAGCGCGCCCACCCCCGCACCCGGGAGATCGAACTCGGTGAGAACGGCCGCCGGCTCCTCGAGAATCTGGCGGCCGCACGAACGCGCCCGTGGGTGCGCTTCCTGGTCGCCCTGTCGATCCGGCACATCGGGAAGGGGGTGGCCCCTGACGTCGCCCGCGCCTTCCCGAGCGTGGACGCCCTCGCCACGGCCTCGCTCGAAGAACTGTCCGCCGTCGACGGCATCGGCCCCACGCTGGCCGCCTCGATCGTCGAGTGGTTCTCGGTGGACTGGCACCGCGAGATCGTCCGCAAGTGGCGGGCGGCCGGCTGCGTCATGGCCGACGAGGCCGTCGCGCCGGTCGGGGCGGAGCAGACCTTGAGGGGCCTGACCGTCGTGGTCTCGGGGGCCGTCCCGGGCTACACCCGCGAGACGGCCGAAGCCGCGATCGTCGCCGCCGGGGGCCGCGCCGCGGGATCGGTCTCGCGACGAACGACGGTGCTGGTGGCGGGGGAGTCCGCAGGGTCCAAGGTCGCCCGCGCCGGCCAGCTCGGGGTACCGGTCATTTCCGCGGACCGCTTCGACGAGCTCCTGGCCCGCGGGGCGGACGCGCTGGGCGGGTAGTCTGGGCACCGTGGAGGGCCTGAACAGCAACCTGAACCTGAACGCGGACGCCTCCCCGCGCGTCGTGCCGGGGATCGGCGAATGGGGGCCGGACGGCGTCCCGACGACGCGCCGCAAGCGGCGGATGCGTTGGTGGGTCAGCATCGCGCTGGTGGTCAGCCTCGCTGCGGTCGTCGGTCTGGGCGCCTGGGTCTGGCTCCAACTGCGCTGATCGACCTGCCGACGGGTCACAGTCGCGAGCGGCGTTGCCCGAGGGTCAGTGCGCCTCGGCCAGCGCGGCCAGGTGCCGCAAGCGGGCGACCTCGGAACGACGGAACTCCGGCCCCCCGTTGCGCCCGAGCACGATCGAGCGCGAGCCCCGGAACGGGGCGACGGCCACCATGGTCTCCCCCCAGCCGTCGACCCAGCCCGCGGGCAGGTCGGCCCCCCTCGGCGTTGTCAGGTCGCCGAGCCGCCTCAGCTCGCGCGGCTCCAGTTCGGGCGCCAGGGGCGTGTGGGACACGAGCTCGGGCAGGGTCCGGTCCACGACCATGGCCCAGGACGCGTGAAACACCGCGGGGGCGGCGTCCATGAGGATCTGCTCGGAGTGACGGGGGTCGTCGGTCATCCGGTCGAGCACGTCGACGTCCGCCTGGAGGTCCCAGGCCTCGGGGTAGAAGGAGAGCCACAGCACCTCGACATCGGGGAGCGCCGTGCACGCGGCAACGAGCGCGTCGGGGAGCGTTCCCCGCGGAACCGACAGCATGAAGTCGTCGATGACGAAGCCCTCTGCCTTCTCGACGATCTCCACGGCGCTGATGTCGGCATCCACCGTGCCGAGCGCGCTGGCCACGCGGCCCAGGGCGCCGGGGCGGTCGGGAAGGGCGACTCTCAACAGGAACACACGCACGAGTCTGCCAAAGTGATGTTACGGGGGCGTGAACCGACCACTGGTCAGGACCGGCCCCCGGCGGCGTCCTGCCTAGGATGGGCTGACCCGAACCCGTGGAGGAGCGCATCGTGGCCTTGAGCCCATCCGATGTCGCGCGGCTTGCTGAGCTCGCGCGGATCGACCTGACACCCGACGAACTGGAGCACCTCGGGCCCCAGCTCGACGTGATCCTGGGCGCAGTCGCCGACATCGCGCGCGTCGCGGAGTCCGACGTCCCCCCGATGTCGCACGCGCTCCCGCTCACCAACGTGTTCCGCCGCGACGAGGTGCGCCCGAGCCTGACCGCCGCGGCGGCCCTGGCGGGGGCGCCGGCGTCCGAGGACGGCCGCTTCCGCGTGCCACGCATCCTGGGGGACGAGGCATGACCGACACCAGGATCCTGCGGGCGGACGCCGCCGCGCTGGGGGCGGCCATCGCAGCCGGGGACCTCAGCTCGACCGAGGTGACGCGGGCCTTCCTCGCGCAGATCGCGGCCGTCGACGGCGACGTCCACGCCTTCCTGCACGTGGACGCCGACGGCGCCCTCGCCCAGGCAGCCGCCGTGGACGCCCGCGTCGCGGCCGGGGAGCGGTTGGGGCCGCTGGCTGGCGTCCCGGTCGCGTTGAAGGACATCTTCTGCCAGACCGGCGTCCCGACCACGTGCGGGTCCCGGATGCTCGAGGGCTGGCGTCCGCCGTACAACGCCACGGTGACGGAACGACTGCTGGACGCGGGCCTCGTCATCCTCGGCAAGACCAACATGGACGAGTTCGCGATGGGAAGTTCGACGGAGAATTCTGCCTTCGGAAGCACCCGCAACCCCTGGGACCTGGACCGGATCCCGGGTGGATCGGGCGGCGGCTCGGCCGCGGCCCTGGCGGCGTTCGAGGCGCCGCTCGCGATCGGGACCGACACCGGCGGCTCGATCCGGCAACCCGCGGCAGTCACCGGCACCGTCGGCGCCAAGCCGACCTACGGGGGAACGTCGCGCTACGGGGTGGTCGCGATGGCGTCCTCGCTGGATCAGCCGGGACCCTGCGCCCGCACCGTGCTCGACACCGCGCTCCTGCACGAGGTGATCGCCGGCCACGACCCGTTCGACTCGACGTCGATCGACGCCCCGGTGCCGGCCGTCGTGGCCGCTGCGCGCGCTGGCGACGTCCGCGGGATGCGGCTCGGCGTCGTCCGGGAGCTCGGCGGCGAGGGCTACGCCCCAGGGGTCGGGCAGCGGTTCGCCGAGGCGCTGGCGGCGCTGGCCGCCGAGGGCGCGGAGATCGTCGAGGTCTCCTGCCCGCACTTCACGTACGCGCTGGGGGCGTACTACCTGATCATGCCGTCGGAGGTGTCGTCCAACCTCGCCCGCTTCGACGCCATGCGCTACGGGCTGCGGGTCGGCGACGACGGCGTCCGCAGCGCGGAGGAGGTGATGGCCCTGACGCGCGGCGCCGGGTTCGGCGCCGAGGTCAAGCGCCGCATCATCCTGGGGACGTACGCCCTGAGTTCCGGTTACTACGACGCCTACTACGGGTCGGCCCAGAAGGTTCGCACGCTGGTCGCCCGCGACTTCGAGCAGGCCTTCGCCACGGTGGACGTGCTGGTGTCGCCGGCGACCCCCACGACCGCGTTCCGGCTCGGCGAACGCGTCGACGACCCCCTCGCCATGTATGCCGCGGACCTGTGCACGATTCCGACCAACCTGGCGGGCAACGCGGCGGCGTCCTTCCCGTGCGGACTCGCCCCCGAGGACGGCCTCCCGGTGGGTTTCCAGGTGATGGCGCCTCCGCTGGCCGACGATCGCCTCTACCGGGTGGGTGCCGCCCTGGAGCGTGCGCTCGCGGGTCGGTGGGGCGGCGGCGTCCTCTGCGATCAGCTGGCCGACGGCCCCGCCGGGGCGTACCTCAACGTGGCTCGGGAGGCCTGACATGGACGAGTTGCTGGCCTACGACGACGTCCTGGCCGCGTACGAGCCGGTGCTGGGCCTCGAGGTCCATGTCGAGCTGGACACGGCGTCCAAGATGTTCTGCGGGTGCGACAACACCCCGGGCGGCGAGCCGAACACCAAGACCTGCCCGGTCTGCCTCGGCTTGCCCGGCGCCCTGCCGGTCGTGAACGGCAAGGCGGTGGAGTCGGCGATCCGCATCGGCCTGGCGCTCAACTGCGAGGTCGCCGCGTGGTGTCGGTTCGCGCGGAAGAACTACTTCTACCCGGACATGACCAAGAACTTCCAGACATCCCAGTACGACGAGCCGATCTGCTTCGACGGACACCTCGACCTGGAGGTGGACGGTCGGACGTATCGCATCGAGATCGAGCGCGTGCACATGGAGGAGGACGCCGGCAAGCTCACGCACCTCGGCGGCGAGACCGGTCGTATCCAGGGCGCCGACTATTCCCTCGTCGACTACAACCGGGCCGGAACGCCGCTGATGGAGATCGTCACCCGGCCGATCCGCGGACTGGGGGAGCACGCCCCCGCGGTCGGCCGGGCCTACATGGCCCATCTGCGCGATCTCGTGCGCGCGCTGGGGGTCTCTCAGGCGCGCATGGAGCAGGGCAACATGCGCTGCGACGCCAACGTCTCGCTCATGCCGCGCGGGTCGCAGGTGTTGGGAACGCGCACGGAGACGAAGAACGTCAACTCGCTGCGGTCGGTTGAGAGCGCACTGCGGTTCGAGATGCAGCGCCAGGGCGCGATCCTGGCTGGTGGCGGCCGTGTCCACCAGGAGACGCGCCACTGGCACGAGGAGGGCTACACGTCGCCGGGCCGGTCGAAGGAGCAGGCCGAGGACTACCGCTATTTTCCCGAGCCCGATCTCCTGCCCATGGCGCCCAGCCGGGCGTGGGTGGCGGAGTTGCGCGGCACGTTGCCGGAGCCGCCGGTGGAGCGGCGGCGGCGGCTGCAGGCCGCCTGGGGCTTCACCGACCTGGAGATGCGCGACGTCGCGGGCAACGAGGGCTCGCTCGACCTCATCGACGCCACGGTGACGCTCGGGTGCCCGCCCCAGGCGGCTCGCAAGTGGTGGCTCACCGAGTTGGCCCGCCGTGCCAACGAGGCCGGCGTCGACCTGGC
>CAZZGU010000031.1:0-17184 GCA_964653755.1 uncultured Nigerium sp.
GATGATCATCGCGGTCCCACTCATGCTTGTCATCCTGTTCGGGGCCTGGGCGCTCATCTCGACGTACTTCATGAGCAAGGACACCCGCGTCGAACTCTCCATGAAGGCCAACTTCGACCGCTCGGGGCAGGCGGTCGTCTATTACGTGATCGCTGGACTCACCATCCTGCTCTGGATGACCGAGCCCCTGCACGGCATCTCGTCCAACATCGTCGGCTTCATCCCCGTCGTCGCGCTGCTGGCCTTCCGCGTCATGGGCGGGCGGGACATCCAGAACCTGTCCTGGCCCGTGCTGTGGCTCGTCGCCGGCGGCATCGCGCTGGGGAATGGCGTGGGAGCCTCGGGGTTGGACGCCTGGCTGCTCGGTTCGTTCGACTGGGCGTCGCTGTCCTCCTTCGCCGTGATCGCCCTGTTGGCGGCCATCGGGCTGGGCATGTCGAACGTGATCTCCCACTCGGCCGCGGCCAACCTGCTGGTGCCGCTCGCCCTGGGCTTCTCCGACATCGTCGGCATCGACATGGTGGTCATCGCGGTCGTCATCGCTCTGGCGACGTCGCTGGGCATGTCGATGCCGATCTCGACTCCGCCGAACGCGATCGCCTACGCCACCGGACAGGTCGAACTCAAGCACATGGCCACGGTCGGGCTGGCGGTGGGGCTCGGCGGGGCCGTCCTGCTCGTGCTCGTCATGCCCCCGCTGATGGCGCTGGTGGGGCTCGCGTGACCAGCGGGTTCCTCGTCCTCGTCATCGGATCTGGTCCTCGGCCCGGCGAGATCGCCGACCGCGTCCGGGCGGTCCTGACAGCTGAGGTGACTGTCGCCGCGGTGCCGGACGCCGCGTCCGCCCGCGCGAGGGCCGCGGACGCCCGCGTCCCCCTCATCGTGCTCTGCGCCAAAGAGGTGGATGTCGACGAGCGGGCCGACGAACTGTTTGCCGACGGCCTGTTCCCCGAGGCCAGCCTCCTGATCCTGACCACGCGGGACGTCCACGACGACCTCGCGGGTGTCATCGACCAGGGGCGGCTGCACACCCTGGTCAAGGAGCCCGCACCCCCGGGCCTGCTGGAGTGGATGATCAGCTCCCAGCTCGGCGAGTGGACGTCGGAGCGTGGCCTGGAGCGGTTGCCGACCGTCCCGATGCCCGGGCAGGGGCTGGAGGCCAGCGAACTGCTCCAGCTGCTTGAGGCCAGCGACGAGGAACTGACCGAGCGGATCGTCCGCGGCGTCGACCACGCGCTCCTGCCGCGTCCCCGGCTCCACCTGCCCGCCGGCGTCCGCCTCACCCGGCAGGGGGAATACGTCGACGGGGTGTTCGTGGTGATCTCGGGGAAGGTGGCGCTCACGCGGACCACGCCCTCGGAGAGCCTCCTGCTGCACCACGCCTCCACGGGCCCGGTGGTGGGACTGCTCTCGCTGGCCCGGCAGCAGAATGCGTTCTTCACCTCGACCACGACCACCGAGGTGGAGGCCATCCACCTGTCGACCGACCAGCTCGACCGCGCCCTCCTCCTTGATCCGGGGATCGCGGCGGGCCTCACCGCCGGCGCGATCCGGGGCCTGGCGCTGCGGCTGCTGCGCTCCGAAGAGCTGCAGGTGGAACGCAACGAGCTCAACGTGCAGCTCAAGAAGGAGCAGCGGCGGCTGGCCAAGGCCCTCAAGGCGCTGGAGGAGGCCCGGTTGGGACTGGTCCAGCAGGCCCGGTTCGCGACCCTGGGTGAGCTGGCCGCGGGCGTCGCCCATGAGCTGAACAACCCCGTCGCGGCCCTGGCGCGCGCGGCGGAGGGCCTCGGCGACGAGGTGTCGAGGCTGGTCGCCTCCCATCCCCGCGCCGCCCTCCTGACCGATGTCGTCACCGCGTCCCGCAACCGTCCGGCGCTCTCGACGGCGCAGGAACGGCAGATCCGACGCGAGCTGGAGAAGGTGGTGCGCGACCCGGAGATGGCCTTCCGGCTCGTTTCGGCGGGCGTGACCGACCCCGCCCTCGCGCGCTCGGTCGATCGGCAGACCCTGGACATGGTCGAGTCGGCGGCCATGCTGGGCACGGCGGCGCGCAACATCGAGGTGGCCGCGACCCGCATCACCGAACTGGTGCGCTCGCTGCGCTCCTACTCCCGCCCGGAGACCGACCCGCTGGAGGGCGTCGACCTCCACGAGACCATCGAGGACACGCTGCTGCTCGTCGCGCACCGGCTCAAGGGCATCGAGGTGGTCAGGGAGTACGGCGACGTGCCTCCCCTGCGCGCCCACCCGTCGCGCCTCGGGCAGGTCTGGACCAACCTGCTGGTCAACGCAGCCGACGCGCTCGCCGGCTCGGGGCACCTGGAGGTGGCGACCCGGCGGGACGGTGAGTCAGTCGTGGTCGAGATCGCAGACGACGGGCCCGGTGTCGACCCGGGCCTGCTGCCGAAGATCTTCGAGCCCCGCTTCACCACCAAGCAGGGGACGATTCGGTACGGGCTCGGGCTCGGCCTGGGCATCGCCCGCCGCCTCGTCGAGGAACACGGGGGGACGATCAGCGCCGACTCCCGGCCCGGCCGCACGGTGATGACCGTCACGCTTCCCATCGCTGGACCACCGAAGGAGTGACCATGAAACTCGCGATCCTTGTCGTCGAGGACGAGCCCGGCGTCCGCACCGCGCTCGCCCGTGACCTCGCGCCCTTCGCCGCCGGCGCGCGCATCGAGATGGCCGAAGATGTCGACGACGCCTGGGTCGTGGTCAGCGAAATCGATGACGCCGGCGACGTCCTCGCGCTCATCCTCTCCGACCACCGGCTGCCGGGCACGACGGGCGTCGACTTCCTCGTCAGTACCCTGGCCGACCCCCGGGCCCGGGCTGCGAACCGCGTCCTCGTCACCGGTCAGGCCGGCCACGAGGACACCATCAAGGCGATCAACCAGGGCGAACTGGACCACTACATCGCCAAGCCGTGGGATCCCGAGGAGTTGCGCCGGGTCGTCCGCGAGCAGCTCACCGACTTCGTGCTGGACAACGGGCTCGATCCGCTTCCCCATCTGGCAGTTCTGGACGCCGCGAGGTCCATGAAGGTCCTCCGGGAGCGTCCCGACGGACGGTTCGCCTGATCGGCTGGCGTCCGCCCCCCGTTGGCCGAGTTGGTCGCGTCACGCACGCCGGCCCGGCCGGCCCCTTTTTCTCGACCTGAAAGGAGTCCCATGGCTCAGAAGATCTCCGGACTGGACCAGTCCTCCGCCCACCTCGGCCTGCTCGAAGCTCTTCCGGTGCAGACCGAGGCGACGACCTCGCGGGTGGTGGTCAACAACCCGCTGATCCGGGTCGTCTACTTTGCCTTCGACACCGGCGAGCTGCTCACCGAGCACTCCTCGCCGCGCGCGGTGGTGGTACAGCTCCTCAGCGGCGCGATCCGATTCTCGGTCGACGGGGTCGAGCACGCGATGGCATCGGGCGACGCGATCTACCTCGCGCCGGGCGCCCGGCACGCGCTGGTTGCGGACGCCCCCAGCCACCTCAGCCTCGTCATGGTCGACGGCGACGCCTGAGGATCACGCCGGCGCCGCACTACCAGTCGGGGACGTACGGGCGTAGAGCACCACCTGGGTCGCCTTGACGACCGCCGACACGCGGACGCCGGGCATGAGCCCGAGCGCTGCGGCCGAACGGCTCGTGACGTCGGCGGCCAGCCTCGACCCGGCCAGCCCCGACCCGGGCGCGGTCTCGACGACGACCCTGGTCACCGCTCCACGCCCTTCGACGGCGGTGACGGTCGCCGGCCACACATTACGCGGGCTGCCCGCTGGAGGGTCGAGGTAGAGCCCCACCGCAGCGGGGTCGATCGTGGCGAGCGCGCCCTCGCCGGGCCTCAGCGGTTCGGCGGCGAGCCCCACGATGCGGACGCCGCCCGCTTCCAGTTCGTCGGGACCCACCGCGGTCCCCGCGAGCAGGTTCACCCCGGCCAGGCTCGCCACGAACGGCGACGCCGGGCGCGTGAGCATGGCGTGTGCCGGGCCGATCGCCGCGATCCGTCCGGCCTCCAGGACCGCGACGTTGTCGGCCAGGGTCCACAGGTCGAGGAGGTCATGCGTCACCAGGAGCGTCGTCCGCCCCCGCAGGCGCTCGGCCAGGATCTGCCGGATCGCCGGGGCGACCGAGACGTCCAGGGACGCGAGCGGCTCGTCCAGGCAGACGACGTCCGGATCGATCGCCAGTGCCCGGGCCAGCGCCACCCGCTGCTGCTGGCCCCCCGACAGCTGGGCCGGGAGCCGGCTCGCGAGCTCCCCGCAGCCCACGGCGTCCAGTTCGGCGCGCGCGCGGGCGTCCGCGGCGGCTCGGCGCACCCCGCGAGCGCGGGGACCGAACGCGACATTCGCCAGCACCGTGAGATGGGGGAACAACAGGGGGCGTTGGGCCAGCAGCGCCACCTGGCGCCGGTGGGTGGGGACGTGGCTGCCCGGTCCGCTGACGACCACGCCCTGGAGGCGGACGGCGCCGGCGTCCGGGCGGAGCTGGCCGGTGACCAGCTGCATGAGCGTCGACTTGCCTGAACCGTTGGGGCCGACGACCCCGAGCACGGTCCCGGGGGCAACTTCCAGCGAGAGGCGGACGCCGCGGGCCGCGACCGTCGCCTCGACTAGGGCGAGGGCGGGTGACGGTTCAGGCATGGGTGGGGGCCCCGCGTCGGGTGAGCCAGGTGGTGAGCGCCATGAGCCCGCCGGCGACGACGACGAGCAGGAGGGAGAGGGCGAGGGCGACGTCGGTGTCCGCCTCGCGTTGCAGGTAGATCTCGAGCGGGAGCGTGCGGGTGGTGCCCTGGAGCGAGCCGGCGAACGTCAGCGTGGCGCCGAACTCGCCGAGCGCCCGCGCAAACGCCATCGTGGCGGCCCCGATCAACGACGGCCCCACCAGCGGGAGCGTGACGCGGCGCAGGACCGTCGTGGGTCGTGCGCCGAGGGTCGCGGCTGCCTGTTCGAGCTCGCCGTCCACGGTCTGGAAGGCGCCTTCGAGGCCGACGACGACATAGGGCATCGCGACGAACGTCTGCGCGATGACGACGGCGGCGGTGGTGAAGCCGATCTCGATCCCGAGGACGGCCAGGTGCTGGCCCAGGACGCCGCGGCGTCCGAGGGTGGTGAGCAGGGCGAGTCCCGCGACGACCGGCGGCAGGACCATCGGGAGCACCGCGATCGTCCGGGCCATGGCGACCCAGCGCCCGCGGGCGCGGGAGAGCGTGAGGGCAAGCGGCAGGCCCAGGACCAGCGCCAGCAAGGTGGCGGCTGCGCCGGTGCGCAGGCTCAGGGCCAGGGCGTCGCGGGCCTGCGGGGTGGCGAGCAGTTCGGGGACCCGCGTCCACGGGAGGCGGGCGGCCATCCCGAGGAGCGGGAGGGCGACGAAGGCCAGCGAGACAGCCGCCGCGCCCAGGAGCCAGCGGGGGAGCGGCGGTCGGGTCACGGGGCTCCGAAACCGGATTCGGCCAGGATGGTGCGGCCCTCGGCGGAGAGGAGGTAGTCCACGAACGCGCGGGCCTGCTCGGGGTGCCGGGCGTCGGCGAGCACGGCGATCGGGTAGCGGTTCGGGTCGGCGCCGGCCCCCGGGATCGCGATGGCGTCAGCCTTGTCGGCGACGGCGCGGGCGTCCGTGGTGTAGACGACTCCGGCGTCGGCCTCCCCGGAGGCGACCTTGCCGCGGACGTCGGTCACCTTGAGCTCTTCGGAGACCGGGCTCAGTTGGACGCCGAGGCGCTGGGCCAGGGCCCGGGTCGCTGTGCCACACGGGACGCCGTCCGCGCAGATGACGAACGCGGTGCCCTGGAGGGACGCATCGAAGCCGGTCACGCCAGCCGGATTGCCGCGCGGGACGATCAGGGTGAGCACATTGGTGGCGAAGACGGTTGGCTCACCGGCGATCAGGGCCGCGGTCTGGGCTTTGGTCATGGTCCTGGTGTCTGCGGTTGCGAGGACGTCGGCGGGGGCGCCCCCTTTCAGCTGATCCACGAGGGCCGAGGAACTCTCGAACGAGAACTTCAGGTCGACGTCCGGGTGGGTGGCCTCGAACCCGGTCGCGGCGGCCTCGAAGACCTCGCCGAGGGACGCCGCGGCGAAGACCGTGACGGTCGTGGCTGCGGGTTGACCCTGTCGTTCCCCTGATGGTGCGGCCGAACAACCGGCGAGGAGCGCGGCGACGCAGGCCAGAGTGAGGAAGGTGTGGCGGATCATGCGGGTTCCCCGCTTTCGATGACGACGTTGGTGGCCTTGATGCGCGCGGTCGCCAGGACACCGGGGGCCAGGCCCAGGTCACGGACGGCCTCGGTCGAGATCAGCGCGAGCACCCGGTAGGGGCCGCACTGGAGTTCGACCTGGGACATGACCCGGTCGGACACGACGCGGGTGACCAGGCCCGGAAAGGCGTTGCGTGCCGACGTCTGCGAGGGGTGCTCTCCGCCGTGGGCGCGTTCCTGGGCGAAGGCCGCGAGCGCAGTTCCCTCGATCACCCGGCGGCCGGACTCGTCGATGGTGGCGGGGAGGCGTCCGCGCTCGACCCAGCGGCGGACAGTGTCGTCCGAGACGCCGAGGAGTGCAGCGGCGGTGCTGATCCGAAACTGCGGCATGAACGCGATCCTAGACCCGCAGATGCGGTTCCGTGTCGCGAGTCCGCCGAGGGCCTGTGTTCCGTCCGCCGAGGGCCTGTGTTCCGTGCGCCGAGGGCCTGCCTTACGCCCGCCGAGGGCCTGTGTTACGCCCGCCGAGGGCCTGTGTTCGTGACAGAACCCGTGTCACACCCGGACGCCAGCGTGCGGCTGGCCGTCCTCACCGCTCGCAGCCGGCCCTGCGGAAGAACACCGCCGGTACTCGAATCGACCGCCCGTATAGCGGCGGTCAACTCACCTACCGGCGGTGTTCTCCTGGTGGGGTGAAGTACCGGCGGTGTTCTCCTGGTGGGGTGAAGTACCGGCGGTGTTCTCGCAGCGGCCCCGAAGTACCGGCGGTGTTCTCGCAGCGGCGCCGAAGTACCGGCGGTGTTTCCGCAACCGGGCGGCGAGAGGGTCAGTTCACCAGTCCCAGCACCCGAAGCAGCGCCCAGACGGCGACGCCGACGAGCGTCAGCGACACGGTGATGAAGCCCGTCACCAGCAGCGTGGCCCGGACGAGGTAGCCGCGCACATCGGTGTCGACGCGGCGTCCCTGCGTCACGGCTTGCTCCAGCAGCCGATAGTTCTTCCGGTTGGCGCGATGGAGGACGTCGGCGGCGTCGCCCACCACCGGAAGGAAACCCAGGCCCGTGTCGACCAGCAGGTTCCAGCCCATCCGGCTCACGATCGTCAGCGGGACCCGCTGCCGGACCGCGTCCACCATGATCGCGCCCGACAGGCCGGTGCCCACGAGGTCGCCAACACCGGGGACCAGGCCGACGATCGCGTCGACGCCGATCCCCAACTCCGTGCCGGGGATCCGCACCAGGTCGTCGCTGAGGCGGGCGAGCGTGCGGCTGAGCGCGATGTCACCGGGAGCGGTCTCGCGACGGGGATCGTCCCGCGAAGGGGTTTCGTCAGCGGGCATGGGCCCAGCGTAGGCAACACCCCACAGTCACCTCAGCGCGACGACGCGGTCGCAGCGCTCCACCACGCGCGGATCATGAGTGATGACGAGGAGCGGCTTGTCCCGCGCGGACGACCAGATGTCGTCCAGCAGTCGCTCGGCGGTGTCCGGGTCGAGGTGCTCGGTCGGCTCATCGAGCACCACGACCTGGTAGTGGCCCACCACGAGCCGCGACAGCGCGAGCCGACGCGCCTCACCGCCCGACAGGCGAGCGCCGAGTTCGCCGACGAGTCGGCCGGGCTCGACGTCGAGCCGGGCGCGGTCGAGCGCCTCGCGCACCTGTGCCTCGGTGGCGTCCCGATTGCCGATCTTCACGTTCTCGGCCACCGTCGTCGAGAACGTGTGTGCGTCCTGGGCCAGGTACCCGATCCGGCCGCGGCTGGTCACCCGGCCCGCAACCGGCGGGATCAGCCCCAGCACCGTTGCGGCCAGGGTCGTCTTCCCCACCCCGGAGGGGCCCGTGAGCGCGACGCGCTCGCCCGGCCCGACGTGCAGCGAAATCCCCTGCAGCAACGGCGGGTGCCCGGGCCACCCGATGGTCACATCGGCGACGTCCAGCGCCGGCGCGTCGGCGAGGACGCCGGCGTCCAGGTCGCCGAGTCCGACGGGTTCGGCGTCGAGGATCGATCGGACGCGTTCCAGCGACACCCGCGCCCGCGTGTACGCCTGAGCGGCCTGCGTGAAGGTGCCCAGCACCTCGTGCAGGGCCAGCGGCGTCAGCACGAGCACGGCGAGCATCGTCCGCCTCATCTCGCCGGCCGCCACCGCCTGGGAGCCGATCACGAGCGCGGCGACGACGGCGGCGCCTGCCGCGACGACCTGCAGGGCCGTCGCCAGCCCGCGCACCCACGCGGCCTTCTCGTCGGCGCGGCGCAGGCGGGCGTCCACGTCGGCCAGCCGGGCGAGGGCGGCTTCCTCGACGCCATAGGCGACCAGGTCCGGGGCGGTGCGTGCGATCTCGTGGACGACGTCGGCGAGCGCGCCGCGTGCGGGGACCGCGTCGGCGTCCGCGCGGCGGGAGAGGCGTTGCGCCAGCCACGGCGCGAACACGGCCGCGAACACGGACGCGCCCAGCAGTGCGGCAGCGCTCCCGGGGGAGAAGACACCCAGGATGACCGTCGTGGCCAGGATGACGATCCCGCCGGACACGAATGGCACGAAGACCCGCACGACGAGGTCGAGGATCGCCGAGACGTCCGCGACGACGCGCGTGAGGAGATCCCCACGGCGGCGACCCAGCAGGGTCGTGCGCGCCAGGGCGCTGTAGGTCTCGATGCGCAGCGCGGACTGCATCCGCAAGGCGAGGTCGTGGCCGACCAGTCGCTCGAGGTAGCGGAAGACGCCGCGGCTGATGCCGAAGAACCGGACGCCGACGGCGGCGGCCGTGAGGTACATGACCGGCGGCATCTCCGCGGCTCGGGAGAGCAACCAGGCCGAGACGCCCATCAGCGCCACCGACGCAGCGGACGCGGCAGCGGCCAGGAGTACCGCGCCCCACAGGCGCAGGTGCGGCCGGTCCAGGGCGGCCAGGAGGCGGCGGAACAGGTCGGTCACGCGTCGACCTCGGTCTCGACGGGCTCGACCGACGGGTTCGGCTCGACCGGCGCTCCGGGCTCGACGAGCGCGACGACGTTGATCACCCGGTCCGCTTCGGCGAGGACGGCCGGGCGGTGGCTCACGACCAGCGCGGACACCCCGAGCTCCCGGACGCCGCGCAGCAGGGTGGCCTCGGCGTCGGCGTCCAGGCCGGCGGTGGGCTCGTCGAGCAGGAGCAGATCCGCCCCGCCGGCGATCCGCAGCAGCGCCCGCGCGGTCGCGACCCGGCGGCGCTCGCCGGCCGACAGCCCCTCGGCCTCGTCCCCGACCGGGTGGTCGAGGGTCAGCCCGGGTGCGCCGGCGCGGTCGAGCGCGTCGCGGACGGCGGCGTCCGGAGCGTCGGGGTTCCCTAGCCGGACGTTGTCGGCGACGGTGCCCGCGATCATGCCCGGGTCCTGGCCGACGGGCGCGATCCTGCGGCGCCAGGCCGTGAGCCGGGCGGTCGTGAGCGGGCGGCCGTCCGCCAGCACCACCCCCCCGGTGGGGGAGAGGAACCCGAGGATGGCGTGGAGGATGGTCGTCTTGCCGCCGCCCGAGGGCCCGGTGAGGACGACGAATTCTCCGGGGGCGACGTCGAAGGACACGCCAGCGACGGCCGGGGTCTCGGCGCCCGGGTACGTGTGGGTGAGTCCCCGGACCGACAGCAGCGCTCCGGTCGGCAGGGGGGTCGGGGCCTCGCGCGCAGCCGTGCCCGCTTCCTCCGGCGGCGCGGCGGGGGCCGCCGCGTCGATGAGCCGGAACGCGGACGCCGACGCGGCGAGCCCGTCGGCGGCGTCGTGGTAGTGGACGCCGACCTGACGCACGGGCAGGTACGCCTCCGGCGCGAGGATGAGGATGAACAGCGCGGTCTCGAGGTCGACGTGCCCGTACACGACGCGGAACCCGATCGTGACGGCGACGACGGCGACCGACAAGGTGGCGAGCAGTTCGAGCACCAGGGCCGACAGGAACGAGATGCGCAGCGTGCCGAGGGTCTCGGAGCGATGGGCGTCCTCGGTGCGCCGCAGACCCTCGGCCTGGGCGCGCGCCCGTCCGAACACCTGCAGCGTGGGCAGGCCCGCGACGAGGTCGGCGAAGTGGCGGGCCAGCCGTTGTTGCACGGCCCACCGCCGCTTCGTGCGGGCCTCGGTCGTCCAGCCGACGAGGATCATGAAGACGGGGATGAGAGGCAGCGTGAGGGCCACGATCAGCGCGGAGGTGAGGTCGGCGCTGAGGACCGCCACGCCGATGATGAGCGGCACTGTGACCGCCAGGACAAGCTGGGGGAGGTACTTGCTGTAGTAGCCGTCCAGGGCGTCCAGGCCCTGGGTGACCAGCGTGACGAGGCCCCCCGTGGAGGCCCCCGGGTCAACGGGTCGTGCCAGGCGGGCCCGCAGGACGTCAAGGCGCAACTGCGACTTGACGGCGGCGGACGCCCGCTGCGCGAGGAAGGTGTTGAGCCAGGTCAGGAGCGCCTTGCCGGCGAACACCCCGACCAGGCCCGCGACCGCGGCCGGGATGGTCGCCAGGCTGTTGGTGGCGAAGACGTCCGCCACCGAACGCGACAACAGCCATGCCTGAACGATCGTCAGGATGGCTGTTGCGCTGCCCACCCCGACCCCGGCCACCAGGTACCACCTGGTGGCGCGGGCTCGTCGGAGCAGGCGAGGGTCGAACGGTGCCCCTACCGCCATCAGGCGTGCGCGGCCACAGGGTGGTCGTCGGGGATGTTCTTGGTGCTGATCCGCTTGCGGAAGACCCACACGGACCAGGCCTGGTAGGCGACCACGATGGGGACGAAGATCCCCGCCGCGATCGTCATGATCGTGAGCGTGTAGGGCGTGGAGGCCGCGCTGACGCGATCGAGCGGGATGGCCCCTGCGGGGATCGCGCTGTTGTCGAAGCCGAGGTTGGGCCACATGCGGACGAAGATACCCACCGCGACCAAGAGGATGGCCAGGGTGGTGCCGACGAAGGCCCACCCGTCGCGTCCGGCGCGCGTGGCGGCATACGCCACGAGCAGTCCGGCGGCGGCGAGGAGCATCAGCGCCCAGCCGATGAGGCCGGTTCCGTAGGCCAGGTTCTGCCACAGCAGGAAGGCCGCCCCCACCACGATCGCCGCGAGGCCGACCTGGGTGGCGAAGTTGCGGGCGCGGTCGTGGACGACGCCCTTGGTCTTGAGTGCGATGAACAGCGAGCCATGGAAGAGGAAGACGACGACCAGCATGACGCCACCCAGCAGGGTGAACGGGGTGAACAGGCCCCAGAAGCCCCCTGTGTAGACATGCAGGTTGTCGCTGCCGGGCGCGAGCGCCACGGGCATTCCCTTGATGAAGTTGGCGAAGCCGACGCCGAACACAAGAGGGACGATGAACGAGCCGATGGCCGCCATCATGTCGAACGCGTAGCGGTGCTTCATCTCCGGATGCTTGGCACGGTACTCGAACGAAACGCCGCGGATGATGAGGCCGACCAGGATGAGGAACAGCGGCAGGTACAACCCCGAGAACAGGGTCGCGTACCAGCCGGGGAAGGCCGCGAACGTGGCACCGCCAGCCGTCAGGAGCCAGACCTCGTTGCCGTCCCACAACGGCCCGATGGTGTTGACGATGACGCGACGTTCCTTGTCGTTCTTGCCGAGGATCGGGATCAGCATCCCGACGCCGTAGTCGTAGCCCTCCAGGACGAGGTACCCGATCCACAGGACGGCGATCAGGATGTACCAGACGATCTGGAGGTTCGAGGGTTCAGCTGCGAGGGGCAACATGGGTGGTCACTCTCCTTCTCAGTAGGCGAAGGAGAGGACTTCGTCCTCACCCTTGACCTCGACGGGGGCGACGTCCGGCAGTCCGGCCAGGGCATACCTGGCCATGAGCTTGAGCTCGACCACAGCCAGGGCGCCGTACAGGATCGTGTAGCCGACCATGGAGATCCAGACCTCGAGTTGCGTGACGCCGGGCGAGACCGCGGACGCCGTGGGCAGCACGCCGGCGACGATCCAGGGCTGGCGGCCCATCTCGGTGAAGATCCAGCCGAACGAGTTGCCGAACAGCGGCGCCAGGGGCGCGAGCCACAGCAGCGTCGTCCACACGAGCGAGCGTTTGGGCAGCCCGCCCTTGCGGAGCACCCACAGCACGTAGGCGCCGATGGCCATGCCGATCATCGCGGTCAGGATCATCAGGCGGAACGTCCAGTAGGCGACCGGGATGTTGGGCGCGAAGTTGTCGATGCCCAGGGTTGCAAGGCGATCGGCGTACTCCTCCATGAGGACGTTGCCTTCCACCAGCGGCGCGCCGCTGCGGTAGGCCTCGTTGAGCTCGTTGATGCCCTGGACCTTGGCGAACGGGTCGTTGTGCGACAGGATGCCGAGCAGGTAGGGGATCTTGATCGCGAAGACCTCCTCGGACCCGTCCAGGGTGCCGATGGTGAAGATCGAGAACTCGGCGGGCGGGTTGCCCGGGCCGCCCGCGGTCTCCCAGAGGGCCTCGGCGGCAGCCATCTTCATGGGCTGCACCTCGACCATGACGATGCCCTGTCCGTGACCGGTCAGCGAGACCACGCCGCCGGCGATGATCATCATCCAGGCGCCGAACTTGGCCGCCCAGCGGTAGGCGGATTCGTCCTTCTCGACCTGGGTGCTGCGGACCATGCCCCGGATCTTCGCCAAGTGATAGCCGGCGACGGCCACGATGAAGCCGCCGACCGTCAGGTAGGCGGCCGCGAGGGTGTGGGGGAGTGTGTACAGGAACACCGGGTTGGTGAAGAGCGCGCCGAAGTCGGTCATCTCGGCGCGATCGGTCGCCGGGTTGTAGGTCGCGCCAACCGGGTGCTGCATGAAGCTGTTGGCGGCGAGAATGAAGATGGCGCTCAGCATGGTGCCGATCGAGGCAATCCAGATGCTGGCGAGGTGGAGCTTCTTGGGCAACTTGTCCCAACCGAAGATCCACAGGCCCAGGAACGTCGACTCAAGGAAGAAGGCGAGCAGGGCTTCAAGTGCGAGGGGGGCACCAAAGATGTCTCCGACGAAGCGGGAGTACTCGCTCCAGTTCATGCCGAACTGGAACTCCTGAACGATGCCTGTGACCACGCCCATGGCGAAGTTGATGAGGAACAACTTGCCGAAGAACTTGGTCAGGCGCAGGAACCTCTCCTCGCCGGAGCGGTACCACATCGTCTGCATGACCGCGACCGACAGCGACAGTGCGATCGTGACCGGCACGAAGAAGTAGTGGTAGACCGTGGTGATGCCGAATTGCCATCTGGCAATGGTTTCCGGACTCATGGAGCGGAATCTACTACCCCCTGTCGTAGTCCGCCATATCCTCGCTAGACTCCGGTCCATGCCGAAGCTCGGCGAGCTCGAGAGGGCGGTGATGGAGGTCCTGTGGGGGCGCGACAGCGCCGCCACGGTGCGCGATGTGCACGCGGAGTTGGTCGACTCCCGGGCGATCGCCTACACCACGGTGATGACGGTCCTGGACCGGCTCGCGAAGAAGGGTGTGGTTTCCCGCCAACTGGACGGGCGCGCGTGGCTGTACGTCGCCGAGCAGTCCTGCGCGGACCTCCACGCCGACGAGATCATCCTGCTGATGGGCTCCTGCTCGGACGCCACGCGCCGCGAGATCCTCGAGACGGTCTCCGGCCGGCTCGGCCTCGACGCCTGACGAAACCCGGTCCGGGGCCTCAGCCCGCGGCCACCACGACCTCGGACCCGGGGCCACCGAGCAGACACCCCCACGTCTCGGCGGCCGCCGTGAGTTCGCCGAGCGACGCCGCGTCCGGGGCCAGCGCCAGCCGCAGCGTGACCGCGTCCCCGGCCCGCTCGGCGCGCCACGACCCCACATCCCGCAGGCCGGCCAGCACCGGCCCGCCGCCGGACTCCGCCGTCGCCCCCAGCGGGTGGCCCGGGACGCGCGGGAAGGTCACGTCGCGGTAGGGGGCGACCGCCTCGTCCGCGCCCGGGAGCAGCAGGGCCGGAGCCTCCCGCGTCCGCGACTCCTCGGGCGCCCAGAGCCCGACACCGTCGACCGTGAGGCGTCGGACGCCGGCGAGCTCCGCGAGGGCGGGGCGCACCTCGTCCGCCTCCAGGCCTGCCCAGCGGCACAGGTCGGGCTCGCTCACGGGGCCGTGGGAGGCGACGAACCGTTCGACGAGTTCCTGCACGGCCTGCTCCCGGGAGACCTCGTCGTGCGACGCGACCCGCTCGTCGGTGAGGGCGAAGGTCTCGCCCGCCCCGTCGGGGCCGGTGGGGCCCGAGGTGATCAGTCCCTGGTGCTCGGCGAGCTCGAGGAGGTGCCCGACCTGCTGGCCGAACATGGAGCACTCACCGAGGACGCCCTCGCGCCGCAGGATCGTGCCGAGCTCGGCCCGGGTCGCGACCTTGCCCGTCAGGGCGGACCCCAACGCGTCGTAGGCGTTGGCGACCGTTCGTTCGTCCAGCCCCAGCCGCGCCCGGCGCGCCCGCAGGGCCGGGAGAGCCTCGGGGTCGTCGAGGGCCAGGAGCAGGTGCAGGTCGTCGGCCGCGACGTAGTGCCAGGCACCCCGCAGCACGCGCGTGCGGACGATGAGGCCGTCGTCGACGGCCTCGCGCACCGCGCCGGCGGTGCACCCCGCGCGCAGGGCGAGCGAGGCCCGGGCGAGTGCGGCGTCCCGGGCGTCGACGGCGACCAGCGTGCGCACGGCGTCCAGCGGCGAGGCGGCCGGTGCGCCGGCCAGGTGCTGGGCGGTGAGTCGGGCGGCCAGGACGTCGTCGGCGATCATGTCCCCAGCCTGCCCCCGGCCGGCGCGGGGCGTCCAGCCCCCGGCCGCCGTCACACCGGCTCTGCCACGGCACCCACGAACTGGCTCTGGTAGAGGGCGTGGTAAGCGCCCCTGGCCGCCATGAGCGTCTCATGGTTGCCCTGCTCCACGATCGCACCCTGCTCCATGACGAGGATCGTGTCGGCGTCCCGGATCGTGGAGAGCCGGTGCGCGATCACGAAGCTGGTCCGGTCGGTGCGCAGGGCGGCCATCGCACGCTGGAGCAGCAGCTCGGTGCGCGTGTCGACCGACGAGGTGGCCTCGTCCAGGATCAGCAGGGCCGGATCGGCGAGGAACGCCCGCGCGATCGTGATGAGCTGCCGCTCGCCCGCGGAGATGTTCGAGCCCTCCTCGTCGATGACGGTGTCGTACCCGTCCGGGAGCGAATGGACGAACCGGTCCACGTAGGTGGCGGTGGCCGCGGCGCGGATGTCGGCCTCGGTGGCGTCCGGACGGCCGTACGCGATGTTGTCGCGGATGGTCCCGTGGAACAGCCACGTGTCCTGCAGGACCATGCCGACCCGTCGCCTCAGCTCGGCACGTGGCACCGACGCGAGGTCGACGCCGTCGACCGTGATCCGGCCGCCGTCCAGCTCGTAGAAGCGCATGAGCAGGTTGACCAGGGTCGTCTTGCCCGCGCCGGTCGGCCCCACGATGGCGACGGTCGCGCCCGGCTCGGCCACGAGCGACAGCCCCGTGATGAGCGGACGCTCGGCGTCGTAGCTGAAGCTGACGTCCTCGAACGCCACCCGTCCACGGGTGGGGACGGGCAGCGCGGCCGAACCCTCGCGGACCTCCTCGTCGGCGTCCAGCACCTGGAAGACACGCTCGGCGGAGGCCACGCCCGACTGCAGCAGGTTCGCCATCGACGCCACCTGCGTGATCGGTTGCGTGAACATGCGGGAGTACTGGATGAACGCCTGCACGTCACCCAGGCTCATCTGCCCGGACGCCACCCGCAGGCCGCCGACCACGGCGACGGCCACGTAGCTGAGGTTCCCGATGAAGAACATGACCGGCATCATCAGGCCCGACAGGAACTGGGCGCCGAAGGCCGCCGTGTAGAGGTCGTCGTTGTCGCGTGCGAACGATGCCTCGACCTCCCGGCTGCGGCCGAAGACCTTGACCAGGGCGTGGCCCGTGTAGGCCTCCTCGATCTGGCCGTTCAACGAGCCGGTGGAACGCCACATCGCCGCGAACCGGCCCTGGGAGCGTTTGCCGATGACCATCGCCGCGGTGAGGGACAACGGCACCGCCACGATCGCGATGACCGCCAGCACCGGCGACACCCAGAACATCATGAACAGGACGCCGACCAGCGTCAGGAGGTTCGACAGCAACTGGTTGAGGGTCTGCTGGAGGGAGGTGGCGATGTTGTCGATGTCGTTGGTGACGCGACTGAGCAGCTCGCCGCGGGGCTGGCCGTCGAAGTAGGACAGGGGGAGGCGGTCCAGCTTGGCCTGCACGTCGGAGCGCATCCGGTACACCGAGCGCTGGACCGCGTCGTTGAGCAACCACCCCGAGCCCCACGCGAACAGCCCGCTGACCACGGCGAGGCCGAGCGCGAGCCAGCCCACGCGCGCGACGGCGTCCCAGTCGACGCCCTGGCCGGGCACGACCTGCATGCCGACCAGGAGGTCGGCGAAGGTGTCCTGACCGGCCGCGCGGAGGCCGGCGACCACTTCTTCCAGCGGGACGCCGGCGGGCAGGTTCTTGCCGATCAGGCCCGTGAACAGCAGGTCGGTCATGGTCCCGAGGACCTTCGGTCCGACCACGTTGGCGACCACGGAGATCGTGGTGAGGACCACCACGAGCAGGAGCAGGAGCCGTTCGGGCCGCAGGGTCGCCATGAGGCGGCGCAGGGACGGGCCGAAGTTGATCGCCTTCTCGGCGGGCCCCATCGACATCGGGCCGTGCCCGCGCGCCTGCGGGCCGTGCTTGGGACGCTCGGGGGCCTGCGTCACACGGACCTGTTCGCGGGTGGTCATGCCGCCACCTCCTCGGTCTTGAACTGGGACTCGACGATCTCGGCGTAGGTGGGGCACGTGGCCACGAGGTGGTCGTGGGTCCCGATGCCCTCGATGCGCCCGTCGTCGAGCACGATGATCTGGTCGGCGTTGCGGATCGTCGCGACCCGCTGCCCGACGATGACGACGGCCGCGTGCCGGGTCTCGGCGACCAGGGCGGCCCGCAGGCGGGCGTCCGTCGCGACGTCGAGGGCGGAGAACGAGTCGTCGAAGAG
>CAZZGU010000032.1:0-16892 GCA_964653755.1 uncultured Nigerium sp.
GGGCTCCGTCGACGATCATCGGCGCGGTGAAGTTGAACAGGTTCTTGGAGAACATCTCCGAGGTGTGCACCGGCATACGGGCCGGAAGGTTGACCGGACCGACGACCTGGGCCGGTCCCACGCGCATTTCCTTGCCGGCCACCGTGCCTTCGACGTTGCCACCGCCTTCGGCCGCCATGTCGACGATGATCGAGCCGGGGCGCATCGCGTCCACCATGGCGCGGGTCACGATCCGGGGGGCCCGCTTGCCGGGGACCGCCGCGGTCGTGATGAGGACATCCGCGTTGGCGACAGCCTTGGCGAGCGCCGTGGCCTGCTTCTGCTGCTCCTCGGCGCTGAGCTCGCGGGCGTAGCCTCCGCTCCCGGCCGCTGTCACGCCTGTGTCCACGAACTTCGCACCGAGCGACTCGATCTGCTCCCGGGTCTCCGGACGCACGTCGTAGCCCTCCACGATCGCACCGAGGCGCTTGGCCGTGGCGACCGCCTGCAACCCGGCGACGCCGGCGCCAATCACGAGGACGCGGCTGGGCCGGATCGTCCCGGCGGCGTAGGTGAGCATCGGGAAGAACTTGGGCGCTCGGGCGGCGGCGATGAGGACGCACTGGTACCCCGCAGCGGCGCCCTGCGAGGTGAGGATGTCCATGCTCTGGGCCCGTGAGATGCGGGGGAGTAGTTCGAGGGCGAACGCCGTGACGCCGCGCCCGGCGAGGGAGGTCGCGTGCGCGGCGCTGGCGTAGGGGGACAGCATCCCCATCAGGACCTGCCCGGGACGCAGGACGGACTCCGCCCCCTCGGTCAGGTTGCCGATCGTCCACACGATGTCGCAGGCGGCCAGAACCTCCTCGGTGGTGTCACGCCACGTGACGCCCTCCAGCGACTCGGGCAGCAGGAACGCCTGGTCGGTGGCGCCGCGTTCCACCACGACCTCGGCGCCCAGCGCCGTGAGCTTCTTGACGACGTCCGGCACGATCGGCGTCCGGGTCTCCCTCGGGTCTGCGCTGCGCGGAACCCCGATCACAACCGCCATCTGCGCTCCTTCATGCGGTGAGGCAACTGGTACGGTCCCATCCAATCCCTGCCGCGGCGGGTTGTCACATCACGACCGGGGAGCGGCCGGTTTTGGGTGGGTGCGCCCGAAGGCGGTAGGGTAGGGGCTTGCCGTCACGACGGCCGCGGACTCCCAAGAGCACCCACTCGACCGATCCCTGTTCGATGCCCGCCGGGCACGGGTGCGCCGCGCAACGGGAAACCGAGAGGAGCACCTGGCGACATGGACGCCGAGACCAAGAAGAAGATCATCGAAGAGTACGCGACCAGTCCGGGTGACACGGGTTCCCCCGACGTGCAGATCGCGCTGCTCAGCAAGCGCATCGCACACCTGACCGAGCACCTCAAGGAGCACAAGGGCGATCACCACAGCCGTCGCGGGCTGCTGATCCTGGTCGGCCAGCGCCGCCGGCTGCTCAACTATGTGGCCAAGCAGGACGTCGAGCACTACCGCTCGCTGATTGCGCGGCTCGGCCTGCGTCGGTGACGTTCGGCAACCCCGGGAGGGGGGCGGCCAGGGGCCGCTCCCCCGTTCCGCGTACCACGCCCACGCCACTCCACAACTGAATCACCATCCACGACCCACGACCGATCCAGGCTTCTCGTCGGTCCTCGGTAGTGGATCCCGGGCTCGCGGCGTCGCCTCAATCCCGGGTTCCTCGATCGAAGACCGCGTCCGGCCGCCGCGCGCGTGGGTTCCTCCCGAAAGGAAACACCATGGCCATGGAGGGCCCCGAACTTCGTTCCACCGAGGCGATCATCGACAACGGATCGTTCGGCAAGCATGTCGTCCGCTTCGAATCCGGGCTGCTGGCCCGTCAGGCCAATGGCTCCGCCGTCGTCTATCTCGACGGCGACACGATGCTGTTGTCCGCGACCACCGCCCAGACCCGGCCGCGTGACGGACTCGACTTCTTCCCGCTCACCATCGACGTCGAGGAGCGGATGTACGCCGCGGGCCGCATCCCCGGCTCGTTCTTCCGCCGCGAGGGCCGCCCGTCCGAGGGCGCCATCCTTGCCGCGCGCCTCACCGACCGCCCGCTGCGCCCCTGTTTCGTCAAGGGTCTCCGCAACGAGGTCCAGGTCGTCATCACGGTCCTGGCGCTCAACCCCAATGTTCGCTACGACGTGCTCGCCATCAACGCCGGGTCCGCCTCGACGACCTTGGCGGGCCTGCCGTTCTCGGGGCCGGTCGGCGGCGTCCGCGTCGGCCTGATCGGGGACCAGTGGGTCGGCTTCCCGACCGTGGAGCAGTCGGAGGACGCGACGTTCGAGATGGTCGTCGCCGGTCGCGTGCTGCCTGACGGCGACGTGGCGATCATGATGGTCGAGGCCGAGTCCACCGTGCACACGTGGGACCTCGTCCGCGCCGGCCGCACCATGCCGACCGAGGAGGTCGTGGCCAGCGGTCTCGAGGCCGCCAAGCCGTTCATCAAGGCCCTGTGCGACGCTCAGGTCGAGTTGGCCGCCCAGCTTCCGAAGGAGGCGACGCAGCTGCCCGTTTTCGCGGACTACTTCGAGGACGTCTACGGCGCAGTCGCCGAGGCCGGCACCGAGCGCCTCCAGGCCGTGATGAGCATCGCCGCCAAGCAGGAGCGTGAGACCACCACCGAGGCGCTGCTGGCAGAACTGCACGGCGAACTCGACGCCCGGTTCCCGGGGCGCGAGAAGGAGATCACGGGTGCCTACCGCGCGCTGACCAAGAAGGTCGTGCGCCACAAGACGCTCACCGAGCAGGTGCGCATTGACGGGCGCGGCCTCCGCGACATCCGGACGCTGTCGGCCGAGGTCGGCGTCCTGCCGCGCGTGCACGGCTCGGCGCTCTTCCAGCGCGGCGAAACCCAGATCCTGGGGGTCAGCACCCTGAACATGCTCGACATGGAGCAGAAGCTCGACACGCTCTCGCCCGAGACGACGAAGCGCTACATGCACAACTACAACTTCCCGCCCTACTCCACGGGCGAGACCGGGCGCGTCGGCTCGCCGAAGCGCCGCGAGATCGGGCACGGTGCCCTCGCCGAACGGGCGATCCTGCCCGTGCTGCCGGGCCGGGAGGACTTCCCCTACGCGATCCGTCAGGTGTCGGAGGCGCTGGGGTCGAACGGCTCCACCTCCATGGGGTCGGTCTGTGCGTCCACCCTCGCCCTGCTCAATGCCGGGGTGCCGCTGCGCGCCTCGGTGGCCGGCATCGCGATGGGCCTCATGAGCGAGGAGATCGACGGAGAGACCCGGTACGTGGCCCTCACCGACATCCTCGGCGCCGAGGACGCGCTCGGCGACATGGACTTCAAGGTCGCCGGCACGCGTGACTTCGTCACCGCCCTCCAGCTCGACACGAAGCTCGACGGGATCCCCGCCGACGTGCTCGCCAGTGCGCTCCTGCAGGCCCGCGAGGCCCGTCACACGCTGCTCGACGTGATGGCCGAGGCCATCGAGGGTCCCGACGAGATGAGCCCCTACGCGCCGCGGATCATCACCGTGAAGATCCCGGTCGACAAGATCGGCGAGGTCATCGGGCCCAAGGGCAAGATGATCAACCAGATCCAGGACGACACCGGCGCCAACATCTCGATCGAGGACGACGGCACCATCTACATCGGTGCCGACACCGGCGAGGCGGCCGAGGCCGCGCGGGCCCTGATCAACGCGATCGCGAACCCGACGATGCCCGAGAAGGGCGAGCGCTACCTCGGCACCGTGGTGAAGATCATGCCGTTCGGTGCGTTCGTCTCCCTGATGCCGGGCAAGGACGGCCTGCTGCACATCAGCAAGCTGCGCGCCCTGGCCGGTGGTGGCCGGGTCGAGAACGTCGAGGACGTCGTGAGCGTGGGGCAGAAGATCCAGGTGGAGATCTCCGAGATCGACGAGAAGGGCAAGCTGTCGCTGATCCCCGTCGTCGAGGAGAAGGCCGAGCCGGCCGCCCAGTAGGGACGCCGGCGCTCATCGCCTGTCCCGGACCGTCCGTGAAGGAGGACACATGTTGGTCGCCGTGATCGGGGCAAAGGGCCGGATGGGGGCGGAGGTCTGTCGTGCCGTCGAGGCGGCCGACGACCTCACCCTCGTCGCCGCCATCGATGAGGGGGACGACCGCGAGCCCCTGCTGGGGGCCGATGTCGTCGTGGAGTTCACCCACCCCGGGGTCGTGATGGACAACCTCGAGTGGTGCATCGGGCACGGCCTGTCTGTGGTGACCGGCACGTCCGGCTTCACGGCTGAGCGGCTCGACATCGTGCGTGCGCGCCTCGTCGGGACCGACGTGGGCGTGCTCGTCGCGGCCAACTTCTCGGTGGGGGCCGTGCTGATGATGCACTTCGCCGAGCAGGCGGCGCGCTTCTACGAGTCCGTCGAGATCGTGGAACTCCATCACCCGAACAAGATCGACGCCCCCTCCGGGACGGCCCGGGCCACGGCCACCCGCGTGGCGTCCGCGCGTGCCGCTGCGGGCCTCGGCCCGGTGCCGGATGCCACGGTGCAGAGCCTGCCGGGCGCACGGGGGGCGAACGTGGACGGGATCCGGGTGCACGGCGTCCGGCTACGTGGCCTCGTTGCCCACCAGGAAGTCCTGCTCGGGTCCGAGGGTGAGACCCTCACGATCCGGCACGACTCCTACGACCGGGCCTCGTTCATGCCCGGGGTGCTCGCCGCGGTGCGCGCGGTGCCCGGACTCCGCGGCCTGACGTTCGGCATCGAATCCCTGCTCGGGATCGGGTGACCCTCATGCGGCGGCTGATCGCGATCCTTGCGGGGCTTCTCGTCCTGATCATCGGAGGAGTGCTGAGCACCGACGGCCTCCAGCGCAGCGCCGGCCAGGCCGCGGTGGCGGCCGATCTCAGGGACTCCGTGCCCCTGAGCGGGACCCCGCGCGTGCTCATCGACGGGTTCCCCTTCGCCTGGTTCGCGCTGAGGGGTTCGTTCCCCGCGGTCGCCGTGATCGCAGACGGGATTCCCATGGAGATCGGCGAGACGTCGGTGCAGTTCGACGACGTCGACCTCGTGCTGGAACGCGTCCAGCGTGACGACGGCACGATCACCGCCGAAAGCCTCGTGGGGGGCGCCACCCTGGGATGGGTCGACCTGTCGGAGCTCGCAGGCGTGCCTGCCACCTCGGGCGGGGCGGGCAAGGTGTCGTTCCGCCACAGCTACACCGCCGAGGTCGGATTGCCGTCCCTCGTGGCCGTCGTGACGGGCGTCCCGGTGGTGGACGCCGCCGAGCAGACCGTGACGCTGGTGGACGCCGAGGTCAGCGTCGCCGGCGTCGCCCTCGGGCCCGAGGCCAGCCAGGCGCTGCTGGGTTCCCTGCTGAAGCCCGTGGCCATCAAGCTCGCGCACGGGTTGACGATGGTCGGAGTCACCGCGACCGACGCAGGGCTCGCCCTCGAGGTGGCCGGTACCGACGTCGTCTTCCCGGCCCGCTGACTCCAACCGGCACCGCGGACCTGCGGCACCTCAGCCGCGCGCGCGGCGACCGGCGGCGTCGGCCGCTACAGCAGCGTGTGCATCCTGATCAACTTGACGCGCGCCGCGGCGTCCTCGGTGCCGACCTCCTGGTGCGAGCCGTCCGTGCCCCAGCCCGCGCTGTGGAGGAAGGCGCGCAGCGGGTCGTCCGTCGAGCGCACCCACCAGGTCCCGCGTGTGAAGGAGTCCGCGCGCAGCGTGTCCACCACCGCGTTGAGCAGGCGCGAACCATGGCCCCGACGCTGCGCCTGCGGGTCGATGACGAACTCGGCCACGAGCGCGTCGTTGCCGGGGTGTGCGTCCGGATCGTCGGAGGGCCCCACGGCTGCGAAGCCGACGAGACGACCGCCCCCGAGGGCGACCAGCACGCGGAACTGGGCCAGCGGCGGACGCGCGATGGCAGACTCCCACGACGCCTCCATGGACGCCAGGTCGACGGTGGCCAGAACTGTCGCGGCGACGTCCGGTGCGAACAGCTGCTGCCACGACCGTCGCTGGACCGCGGCGAGGGCGGCGGCGTCCGAGGGCAGCGCGAGGCGGACTGAGTCGGGCGGGAAGGAGGACGGGGACGGATGGCTCACCCGGCCCATGCTAGGGGGCGTCGGCCCCACACCCTAAGGTGGAACCCGTGCGCGAATCCCTCTCCCCCCCGCCCCCCCTCAAACACAACACGCTGCGGATCATCCCGCTGGGCGGGTTGGGTGACATCGGGCGCAACATGGCTTCCTTCGAGATCAACGGCCAGCTCCTGCTGCTCGACTGCGGCGTCCTCTTTCCCGACGAGAGCCACCCGGGGGTCGATCTGATCCTGCCCGGGCTGCACCTGGTGCGCGATCGGCTGGACGACGTCCAGTGCCTCGTGCTGACGCACGGCCACGAGGACCACATCGGCGCCGTGCCCTACCTGCTGCGCCGCCGACCGGGCATCCCCGTCCTCGGGAGCCGACTCACGCTTGCGTTGGTGCGGGAGAAGCTGAAGGAGCACCGGATTCGCGACGTCGACCTCCGCGAGGTGCGCGAGGGCACGCGCACCCGGGTCGGCCACTTCGACCTGGAGTTCCTGGCCGTCAACCACTCGATTCCTGACTCGCTCGCGGTGGCCATCCGCACCAAGGCGGGTCTGGTGCTCCACACCGGCGACTTCAAGATGGACCAACTGCCCCTCGACGGACGCCTCACCGACCTGCGCGGCTTCGCCCGGCTGGGGGAGGAGGGGGTCGACCTGTTCATGGTCGACTCCACCAACGCCGACACTCCCGGTTTCACGACGCTCGAGCGTGACATCCGTCCCGCCATGGAGCGGGTCTTCGCGGGCGCGCGCGCCAAGCTCATCGTCGCGTGCTTCGCCTCGCACGTGCACCGCGTCCAGCAGGTCATGGACGAGGCTGTCCGCCACGGGCGCAAGGTGTGTTACGTCGGGCGTTCGATGGTCCGGAACATGACGATCGCCCGGGAACTCGGGTTCCTGAAGGTGCCGGGCCACACGCTGATCGAACTCGCCGACCTGGATCGCTACCGCGACGACGAGGTCGTGATCATCTCGACCGGCTCCCAGGGAGAGCCGCTGTCAGCGCTCTCGCGCATCGCCAACCGTGAACACCCGGTGATCCGGGCAGGGGAGGGCGACGTCGTCCTGCTGGCCAGCTCGCTGATCCCGGGCAACGAGAACGCGGTCTACCGGGTCATCAACGGCCTGACGAAGAACGGGGTCCACGTCGTGCACAAGGCCAACGCCCTCGTGCACGTCTCCGGGCACGCCAGCGCCGGCGAGCTGCTCTACTGCTACAACCTCCTCACCCCGCGCAACGTGATGCCGGTCCACGGGGAGGCGCGCCACCTCGTCGCGAACGCCGAGCTCGCCATGGCGACGGGGGTGCCCCGCGATCGGTGCGTCGTCGTCGAGGACGGGGCCGTGGTCGACCTGCATGGACACCGGGCGAACGTGGTCGGACGCCTCGAGTGCGGCTACATCTTCGTGGACGGCACCACGGTGGACGCCGTGGGCGACGCCGAACTGGATGACCGGCGCATCCTCGGCGAGGAGGGGTTCATCTCCTCGATCGCGGTGGTGAACCTGCACTCCGGGGCTCTCCTCCAGGGTCCCGTGATCACGGCCCGAGGCTTCGCCGACGACGGCACCGGGTTCGAGGACATCACCCGCGAGGTCGCCGACGCGCTGACCCAAGCCCTCGACGCCGGCTCCGGGGACACCCACGAGCTGCAGCAGATCATGCGACGCCACCTCGGGCGCTGGGTCAGCAAGCGGTACCGGAGGCGTCCGATGATCGTGCCGACGGTCATCGCGACCTGAACGATTAGGATCACGCCCCCGGATTCGGCTACGCTAGTCCGGTTCCCGTTGGTGGGAACCGTCCTCTGCGCCCCTGCGGCGTGTCGTGACAGCGAACAACAAGGAGAGCTCACGTGGCTGCCGTATGTGACGTCTGCGCCAAGAAGCCCAGCTTCGGGCACAACGTGCCGTGGTCGAAGAAGAAGACGAACCGCCGCTGGAGCCCGAACATCCAGAAGCTGCGCGTCGTGGTCGAAGGCACGCACAAGCGCATGAACGTCTGCACGTCCTGCATCAAGGCAGGCAAGGTCACTCGCTGACCACCGCCCCGCACGAACGGGGGCATCGACGGACCCGCCACGGCGGGTCCTTCGCATGTCCGGGGTCTGTCGCAGGCCGGGCCTATGCTCGACCACGTGGCTGATCTCATCACCCCGTGGCGCACCGAGGTCTACCGTGCCCTCGACGCGCCGCTGGCGGACGTGCTCGGGGCCCGGACTGCGAAGGAGTTCGCAGCGCTGAAGGTCGCCACCGTCGGCGACCTGCTCCGACACCTGCCCCGGCGTTACCTGTCCGGTACGGAGCTGACCGATCTCGGCGGCCTGGAGGAGGGTGAGCACGTCGCCGTCATGGCCCGCGTGGGGAGCGTCCAGGAGAAGTGGGCGAAGAACGCGACCCGGGAGAGCGCCCAACTGCGCCTCGAGGTCGTGCTGACGGACGGGAGGGGCGAACTCCACGTGACCTTCTTCGGCCGCCCGCACCTCGTGACGTGGTGGAAGGGGGAGCTGGAGAAAGGCGTCCGCGGCATCTTCGTGGGCAAGGTCGGCTCGTTCAACCGCAAGCTCCAGATGACGCACCCGGCCTTCGTCATGCTCGACGCGACCGGGCGCGTGGTGGGGCGCTCTGAGGAGAAGGAGCGCATCGCCGAGCTGTCCCGCTCCGGGCTCGTCGGCATGTACCCCGCGACCGCGAAGCTGAAGACCTGGACCATCGCCGAGTGTGTGCGTCTCGTGCTGGACGGGCTGGGCCGGCCCGAGGACCCGTGGCCCGCCTGGGTGCGTGAGGAAGCCGGGGTCATGGGGCTCGTCGACGCCTTCGCGGCGGTCCACCGCCCCGACACCCTGGGGGAGGCCGAGCGCGGGAGCGCGCGCCTGGTGTTCGACGAGGCGTTCGCGACCCAGCTCACCATGGCCTACCGGCGCGCCGAGAACGCGAGACAGTCGGCCGGGCCGCGCCCGCGGCGTCCGGGGGGGCTGCTGGACGCCTTCGACGCACGCCTGCCCTTCCAGCTCACGCGCGGCCAGCGGGCGGTCAGCGAGGAGGTGTTCGCGGACCTGGCCCGCACCCGTCCGATGCAGCGGCTTCTCCAGGGAGAGGTGGGCTCAGGGAAGACACTCGTGGCCCTCCGGGCCATGCTGGCGGTGGCGGACGCCGGCGGCCAGTCCGCCCTGCTCGCCCCGACGGAGGTGCTCGCCTCCCAGCACCACCGCACGATCACAGGCCTGCTGGGGGACCTGGGCGCCGGGCAGGTGCTGGGCGCGCCCGACGTGGCCACGGACATCGTGCTGCTCACCGGCTCCACGCCGGCGGGGAAGCGGCGCGCGGCCCTCGCCAAGGTGGCCTCAGGGGAGGCCGGTATCGTGATCGGGACGCATGCGCTCCTCGCCGAGGGGGTCCGCTTCGCAGACCTTGGACTGGTCGTCGTCGACGAGCAGCACCGATTCGGCGTGGAGCAGCGTGCCGTTCTCACAGACCGGTCGGCGGCCCGTCCCCACGTGCTCGTGCTCACCGCGACTCCCATCCCCCGGTCGGTGGCGATGACCGTGTTCGGGGACCTGGACGTCTCCACGCTGACGGAGATTCCTGCCGGCCGCGCCGAGGTGACGACGACCGTGGTCGATGCCAGGCTTCGCCCCGCCTGGGTGGAACGGGCCTGGGAGCGCGTGCGGGAGGAGGTCGCAGCCGGACGCCAGGCGTTCGTGGTGGCACCGCGAATCGGGCTGGCGAAGGACTCCGAGGGGGTCGGGGTCGTTCAGCTCGCGGAGCAGCTGGCGCAGGGGCCGCTGGCCGGATTGCGTCTCGGGATGCTGCACGGCCAGCTCGCCGCGGACGAGAAGGACTCGGTGATGGGCGCCTTCGCCGGCGGCGAACTCGACGTCCTCGTCGCGACGACGGTCATCGAGGTGGGCGTCGACGTGCCCAACGCGTCCATGATGGTGGTCTGGGACGCCGACCGTTTCGGCATCTCCCAGCTGCACCAGCTGCGCGGTCGCATCGGCCGGGGAGCGCACCCCGGTGTCTGCCTGCTGGTGAGCCACGCCGACCCGGACACCCCGGCCTGGGCCCGGCTCGTGGCCGTGGCGTCCACCCGCGACGGTTTCGCACTCGCGGACCTGGATCTCGCCCAGCGGCGCGAAGGCGACGTGCTGGGCGCCGAGCAGTCCGGCGCACGGTCCACGCTGCGGTTGCTGCGCGTTCTCGAGCACGGTGACGTCATCGGCCGCGCGCGCTCGCTCGCGGAGCGGGCGGTCGCCCTGGATCCGGCGCGCGAGGTGCCCGGGTTCGCGGACGCGGTCACCCAGACCAACCTGCTCGCCGGCGGGGACTGGCTCGAGCGGGGCTGAGCCCCGCCGGCGCCGGCATGGACGCCGTCCGCGCGCGCCCGAGAGGGGGAGAGGATGGCCCGGTGATCGACCTCCTGGCGCAGCACCAGCTGCTGACCCTCATGCTGGTGCTGGCGCTCGGCGGGCTGTTCGGCCAGATCAGGTTCGGGCCGCTGCGTTTCGGCGCCGCGGGAGCGTTGTTCATGGGGTTGGCCATCGGGGCCCTCGATCCGCGCATCGGCGAGGGCCTCGGCCTCGTGAAGTCGCTCGGGGTCGTCCTGTTCTGCTACACCGTGGGGCTCACGGCGGGGAGCACGTTCCGCTCCGACCTGCGTCGCCAGTGGGGGCTCATGCTCGCCTCAGTCCTCGGGCTGGGCGTCATGGCCGCCGTGGCGACCGGCCTGGGTTCCCTGGCCGGACTCACCACGGCCCACCTGGCGGGGGCGTACGCGGGCGTCCTCACCTCGCCGGCGATCGACGCCGCCATCACGGCGACGCAGGGCTCACCCGACACGCTCGTCGGCTACGCGGTGGCCTACCCCACGGGTGTCGTCGTGGCCATGGTCGTGGTGGCCCTGATGCGCGGACGCCGCTGGCCGGCCCGTCGGGACACGCCCTCGCTGGCAGAGGCCGGACTGACCGCCTCCAGCGTGCGCGTGGAGCGCGACTCGATGATCGGTGACGTCCCCGGGTGGGCCAGCGAGGACGTGAAGATGTCCTACCTGGAGCGCGCGGGCGAGATGCGGGTGCTGCGGCCCAGCGACGTCCTGCGCGCCGGGGACCGGGTCCTCGTGGTCGGCAACGAGGAGAACATCGCGAGGGCGGCGTCCCACCTCGGGCACGTCAGCGTCGCTGACCCACTGACCGCAGACCGCCGCGAGGTGGACTTCCGGCGCTTCCTCGTGTCGAACCCCGACCTCGTGGGCCGGACCATCGGGGAGCTCAATGTCGCCGGACACGTGCGGGGCATCGTCACCCGGGTCCGTCGGGGAGACCTCGACATGCTCGCCAAGGACGACCTCGTCCTGCAGCCCGGCGACCGCGTCCTGGCCGTCGTGCCCCGAGAAGCCATGGACGACGCCGCGGACTTCTTCGGCGACTCCGAACGCCGCGTCTCCCAGGTGGACGCGCTGACCCTCGGACTCGGGGCAACCATGGGTCTGGCGGCCGGGGTCGTCACGTTGCCGTTGCCGGGCGGGCTCCAATTCGGATTGGGTGCGGCCGCGGGGCCTCTGGTGGTCGGCATGGTGCTCGGGGCACTCCACCGCACGGGTCCCTTCCTGTGGGACCTCCCGCACGCCGCCAACGCCACCCTCAAGCAGGTGGGCCTCATGGTGTTCCTGGCCTCGGTCGGGCTGGCATCCGGTCCCTCGCTGGTGGCACAGGCGCTGACACCCACCGGGGCGGCCCTCGTCGGCGTTTCGGCGGTGTCGTTGGTCGTCGGAGGTGCCGTCCTCCTGGGCGCCGCGCGGCTGCTCGACCTGTCCGCCGCTCGCGCGACGGGCGGGTTCGCCGGGTTCGTCGGCCAGCCTGCGATCCTGGCCTACGCGAACTCGCTGACCAACGACGAGCGCATCGAGTCCGCGTACGGCGCCCTCTTCGCGCTCGGCACCATCGTGAAGATCGTGGTGGTGCAGGTCATGGCCGGGTAGCCTGCCCCCTCGTGACCCGGATCATCGCGGGGAGTCGACGCGGCCAGCGCCTCGCCACGCCCCCTCACGCGCGCACGCGCCCCACCTCGGACCGCGTCCGCGAGTCTGCCTTCAACCTCATCGCGGACTGGGCCGGAACCAGCGGGGAGCCTGCGGACGGCATGCTGGAGCGTTTCTCGTTCCTGGACCTGTACGCGGGCTCGGGCGCGGTGGCGCTGGAGGCCGCCAGCCGCGGCGCGGGCCCGGTCGTGTGTGTGGAGAAGGATCGTGCGACGGCCGAGGTTGCCCGCCACAACGCGGACGCCGTGGGCCTGGACGTGGCCGTGGTGACCGCTTCGGTGGAGCCGTTCCTCCGCGAGCGGGAGCCGCAGCCCTTCGACGTCGTGTGGCTCGACCCGCCGTACGCCCTGCCCAGCGTCGCCGTCTCGGAGGTGGTGGACCGTCTCGTCGCCCGCGGCTGGCTCGCCGGCGACGGGCTCGTGGTCGTGGAGCGCGCGACCCGGGACGCGCCGCCGACCTGGCCCGCCGCGCTGACGCCGCTGCGTCCTCGGCGCTACGGTGAGACCACGCTGTACCTCGCGACCAAGGAGGGCGCATGAGGGCGATCTGCCCCGGATCATTCGACCCGGTGACGTTCGGGCACCTCGACATCATCGAGCGCACCGCCCACCTCTTCGACGAGGTGGTCGTCGGCGTGGGACGCAACTCCGCCAAGAACTACCTGTTCGACACCGACGAGCGCGTCGAGATGCTCCGCGCCACGTGCTCAGGGCTTCCACGGGTGCAGGTGCTCCCGCTGGACGGACTGCTCGTGGACTTCTGCGCCCTGCACGGCGTCGATGTGATCGTGAAGGGCCTCCGGTACGCCTCCGACTTCGAGTTCGAGTTGCAGATGGCACAGATGAACCACGCATTGAGCAGCGTCGAGACGGTCATGCTGCCGACGTCGGCGCGCTGGTCGCACCTGTCCTCGACGATGATCCGCGAGGTGGCCCGTCTCTCAGGCCCCGTCGACCAGTTCGTCCCCCCCGCCGTCGCGGAGCGGATCCGGGCCAAAGTGGCCACCCTGCAAGAGGAGTCGAGATGAGCGGAACCGCAACCGAGCGACTGGCCGCGCTGCGTACCCTGGTCGAGCAGGCCAAGGGGGTGCCCATGAGCGCCTCGGCCATGCTCAACCGAGGTGACGTGCTCGCCATCATCGACGAGATCCGGGGCGCGTTGGCCGACGAACTCGCCGAGGCCCAGCGTCTTGTCGGCGAGTCCGACGCACGGATCGTCGCGGCCGAGGAGCGCGCTGCCGGCGTCCTCGCAGAGGCCGAACAGCAGGCGCGCGCCCTGGTCGGGCAGGAGCCCGTGCGGGTCCAGGCGGAAGCCGAGGCTGCCCAACTCCTGGCGGACGCCCGCGCCGAGGGCGCGGCCCTGCGGCAGGAGGCGGACCGGTTCGTCGACGCGCGCATCGCCGAACTGGAGGCTGGGCTCGCCCGGACGGTGTCGTCCCTCGACACCACGATGGGCCAGATCCGCACCATGCGCGCCCGCCTCTCGGAGCGATCCCACCTGGACGACCCCGCTCCGCTCGAGTGAGCGGAACGGGGCCCGACCGGGCCGGTGTCCCGGTTTGGACCACGCCAGCGGTGCAGGGTAAGCTCGACACTCGGTCATGACACTGTCGTGCCTACGGTGAAGGGGTCTGCGATGTCGCATCGCTGGATTGACCCTCGCTCGGGACTCGTTTTCGACATCCACGAACTCGGTCGTCGCGCGGGGGCGATGAAGGAGATCGTCCGCCAGACGCCGGCACCGGAAGGCCTCGGCAACGCCGTGATCGGAGTACCGGCCGCGTCCCCGCTCCGTCTTCGCCTCAGGCTGGAGGCGGTCGTGGAAGGGGTGCTGGTCACCGGCGTCGTAGACGTCTCGTTGCGCGGGGAGTGCGCACGGTGCCTGAGGGCGGTCGAGGCTGAGGCCGAGATCGACGTCCAGGAGCTGTTCCTGTTCCCCGAGCGTGAGGTCGACGACGAGGAGGCCAGCCGCGTCGAGGGCGATTTCATCGACCTCGAACCCGTCCTGAGGGACGCGGTGGTGCTCGACTTGCCGTTCATCCCGCTGTGCCGGGAGGATTGCGTGGGGCTGTGCCCGCTCTGCGGGTTCAACCTGAACGACGATCCCGACCACAGCCACGTCGGCGAGACCGACCCCCGGTGGGCGGACCTCGACGCGTGGACGCCCGGCAACGACGAAGACTGACCGGCTCGCACAGAGCCCCGGACCAAGGAGTACGACGTGGCTGTTCCCAAGCGGAGAATGTCCCGGAGCAACACCCGCTCGCGCCGCGCGCAGTGGAAGACCTCGGCGCCCACGCTGGTGACGTGCGCGAACGCGGCCTGCCGGGAGAAGCACCTCCCGCACACGGCGTGCCCGTCCTGCGGGCAGTACGGCCCCCGGGCTGCGCGCCGGCAGATCTTCGAGCCGTGATCGACGCGGCTCCGAGCCGCGTCGAGAAGCTCCTGAACGAGCTGGGGATCGTTGTCGACCCCCAGCTCGTCGGGTTGGCGCTCACGCACCGCTCGTGGGCCTACGAGAATGGCGGCGCACCCCACAACGAGCGGCTCGAGTTCCTCGGCGACTCGGTGCTCGGACTCGTCGTCACAGAACACCTCTACCGGTCCTTCGCCGATCTGCCTGAGGGGCGGCTGGCCAAGCTTCGCGCGGCCGTGGTCAACACCCACGCCCTCGCCGACGTTGCCCGCTCGCTCGACCTGGGCCTGCACATCAGGCTGGGGAAGGGGGAACTCTCCACCGGCGGCGCAGACAAGGACTCCATCCTCGCCGACACCACCGAGGCCCTGATCGGTGCCATCCACCTCTCCTGCGGGCGTGAGGCAGCCGCCGCCTTCGTGCACCGCATGTTCGACCCACTCGTGGCAGAGGCGTCCCAGCGCGGCGCCGCCCTGGACTGGAAAACCAGCCTTCAGGAGTTGTGCGCCGCTCGCGGCCTGCCGCTGCCCAGCTACGTCCACGAGGCTTCCGGGCCCGACCACGACAAGCGCTTCGAGGCCAGAGCCGTGGTGGGAGACGTGACCTCCCCGGGCTCGGTCGGCCGGTCCAAGAAGATCGCCGAGCAGGGTGCAGCACGCATCGCCTATGAGGCGTTGAAAGCGCAAACCGACTGATGCCGGAACTGCCCGAGGTCGAGGTGGTCCGCCGAGGGCTGGAACCGGTCGTCACCCGAAGGCGGATCACGGGCGTCCAGGTGCTCCACCCCCGCAGCGTCCGGCGCCACCCGGCGGGCCCGGACGACTTCGAGGTGGCCCTCGTCGGGCGCACGATCTCCGGCACCCGCAGGCGGGGCAAATACCTGTGGTTTCCGATGGCAGACGGAGACGCCATTCTCGGTCACCTCGGGATGAGTGGCCAATTCCGCGTGGACATTCCCTCAGCGCCACTTCAGCGGCACGCCCGCGTCCTGGTGGACCTCGATGACGGGCAGCAGGTCAGGTTCGTCGACCAGCGTCTGTTCGGAGGCCTCGCACTGAGCCCTTCGGGCGCGTCGCTCCCCGCCGAGATCGCCCACATCGCCCGGGACCTGATGGACCCAGCGCTGGACATGGACGCACTCTGCGCCCGCGCCGCGCGGTCGCGCAGCGGCATCAAGCGCGTGCTGCTCGACCAGTCGGTCGTGTCGGGGATCGGCAACATCTACGCCGACGAGGCGCTGTGGGCCGCGCGCGTCCACCACGCCACCCCGGCTTCGGATCTCGGGGCAGAGGGCGTCCGGGACGTCCTCGCGCACGCCCGCCTGGTGATGGAGAGGGCCCTCGCCGAGGGCGGCACCTCCTTCGACGCGCTGTACGTCCACGTCAACGGGGAATCGGGGTTCTTCGACCGGTCGCTGGAGGCCTACGGCCGCACCGATCTGCACTGCCGGCGCTGCGGGACGCCCATCGTGCGGGAGCCCTTCGCCAACCGCAGTTCCTTCCGGTGCCCCACCTGTCAACCTTCGCGGGATAAGATCGGCCAATTGTGAACCTCGCGTCCGAATTCGTCAGCCGCTACTCGACCAGCATGCGGCAGTTCGTGAAGTTCGGGTTGATCGGCGGGGCCGGCGTCGTCGTCAACATGATCACCGTGGCGATCAGCCACAACATCGGGTTTCACGTCTTCGGCTCGGCAGACTCGGACCCCTTCTGGCCGATCCCGGGGACGGCCTTCTCGGTGCGCAACTACCACGTGTACGCGATCATCGCCTTCCTCGTGGCCAACATGTTCAACTTCGTGTGGAACCGGTACTGGACGTTCCGGACCGAGGCCAGGGCGCCCTTCGCCAAGGAGTTCTTCCCCTTCCTGCTGGTGGGCTCGCTCGCGCAACTGGTCGGCCTCGTGATCCTCACCCTGCTCCAGAACCCCACCTCGCCGCTGTACCTCGGACACCCCTTCTTCACCTCGGACGGCCCCGCCTGGACGAAGCGGCTCTACTGGGCCCAGCTCATCCAGATCGTGGCCGTCATGCCGGTGAACTTCGTGGTGAACAAGCTGTGGACGTTCCGCGCCGTGCGTCGTCGGCACGCCGACAGCGTGGGTTCGTAGGGTGGTCGCGTGCACCTTAAGAGCCTGACGCTGCGCGGCTTCAAGTCGTTCGCGTCGGCGACGACACTCGCTTTCGAGCCCGGCATCACCTGCATCGTCGGCCCCAACGGCTCCGGGAAGTCCAACGTGGTGGACGCGTTGAGCTGGGTCATGGGCGAGCAGGGAGCCAAGTCGCTGCGCGGCGGCAAGATGGAGGACGTCATCTTCGCCGGCACCTCCGGGCGGGCCCCCCTCGGACGCGCGGAGGTTTCGCTCACGATC
>CAZZGU010000033.1:0-16886 GCA_964653755.1 uncultured Nigerium sp.
TCGCCACGATGTCCGACACCGTGACCCCGCAGGGCGTCATTGCGGTCGCCCGCGCCGTCGACATCTCGCTTTCGGCGCTCATGGGCACGAAGCGCAAGAACCCCGCCAAGGAGAAGAAGAAGAACCAGCGCAAGGATGTCTCCCTGGTCGTGATCTGCGCGCAGATCCGTGACCCCGGCAATGCAGGGACCGTCATCCGGTGCGCGGACGCCTTCGGTGCGGACGCGGTCATCCTCAGCTCCGACTCCGTGGAGGTCTACAACCCCAAGGTGGTGCGGGCCTCTGTCGGCAGCATCTTCCACCTGCCTCTCGTGGTCGGCGTCGATCTGGCCCAGGCCATTGCGGCGTGCCGCGCGGCCGGCATGCAGATCCTCGCCACCGACGGTGATGCGGGCACCGACCTCACCGACATCGCCGCCGCCCTCGAGAAGCCCACGGCGTGGGTGATGGGCAACGAGGCCTGGGGGCTGCCCTCGGAAAGCCTCGAACTCGCCGACGAGACCGTGGCCGTGCCGATCTACGGTCAGGCCGAGAGCCTCAACCTGGCGACGGCTGCGGCCATCTGCCTGTACGCCTCCGCCACCGCGCAGCGCGCAGGCAACGGCAACGGCAACGGCCACGACGAGGGGGGCAGTGCGGCGTCCGAGGCCGCAGTCCCTGCGGAGCCGCCATCGGGGGAGCCCACCTCGCCCGGCGCTCCGGCCCAACCCTGAGCTGAACCGCCGGTGCGGCAGCCCACCGAGACACGACAAGAAGGGGAGCCCATGACAGGGCCGATCGACACGCACGGGCACCCGCAGCCGGGCCCGCTGGACGCCGCAACGCTCGAGACGCTTGTCGAGGACGCGATCGCGGCCTTCGCAGCCGCGACGTCCGTGGCGGAACTCAAGTCCGCACGCCTGGCTCACAGCGGTGACCGCTCACCGATCGCGCTGGCCAACCGCGCCGTCGGCGCGCTCCCCGCGGCCGACCGTCGGGACGCCGGCCAGCGCCTGGGTGCCGCCCGCGCCCGGATCTCCGAGGCACTCAGCGCCCGGGAGAGTCAGGTGACCGAGGCCGAACTCCAGCGGGTCCTGGTCGAGGAGACCGTCGACGTCACCCTGCCGGTCGAACTGGCGCCCGAGGGCGCGCTTCACCCCATCACGGGCCTCATGGACCTCATGTCCGACGTCTTCGTCGCCATGGGCTGGGAGGTCGCAGAAGGCCCCGAACTTGAGGCCGAGTGGCTGAACTTCGACGCGCTCAACATCGGGCCCGATCACCCGGCCCGCGGCACCAGCGACACCCTGTTCGTCGAGCCGCTGGAGAGCCGGCGCCTGCTGCGGACGCACACCTCCCCCGTGCAGATCCGGACGTTGCTCGACCGCCCGCTCCCGGTCTACGTGGTATGTCCCGGCAAGGTGTACCGGGCTGACGAGTTCGACGCGACGCACGTGCCCGTGTTCCATCAGATCGAGGGCCTCTGCGTGGACAAGGGCATCACGATGGCGCACCTCAAGGGCACCCTCGACCACCTGGCCCGCGCCATGTTCGGCGACATCCGGACGCGGTTCCGCCCCAACTACTTCCCGTTCACCGAGCCCAGCGCCGAAGTGGACCTGGAGTGCTTCGCCTGCCACGGCGCCTCGGTCGGGAATCCTGATGCTCCGTGCCGCACGTGCCGGTCGGAGGGTTGGATTGAGTGGGGTGGTTGCGGTGTCGTCAACCCCCGCGTCCTCCGGGCCGCCGGCGTCGATCCGGACGTCTACTCCGGGTTCGCGTTCGGCATGGGCATCGAGCGGACGCTCATGTTCCGCAACAACGCCGCCGACATGCGCGACATGGTCGAGGGCGACGTGAGGTTCAGCCGTTCCTTGAAGGGAGAAGCGCGATGAGGGCGCCCAGGTCGTGGATCGCCGAGTATGCCGCCCTGCCCGAGGGCATGGACGGCCGTGCGCTCGGCGAGGCGCTCATCACCGCTGGTCTTGAGGTGGAATCCGTCGAGATGGTCGGCGCCTCGATCACCGGGCCTCTCGTCATCGGCCGTGTGGTCGACGTGGTTGACGAGCCGCAGAAGAACGGCAAGACCATTCGCTGGTGCCAGGTCGACGTCGGCGCCGCCCTCAACGAGGCGGACGGCTCTCCGCGGGGCATCGTCTGCGGGGCCCACAACTTCGCGGCCGGTGACCACGTGGTCGTCGCGCTCCCAGGGACCGTCCTGCCGGGCGACTTCGCGATCGCTGCGCGGCGTACCTACGGGCATGTCTCGGACGGAATGATCTGTTCCGAGGTCGAACTGGGCCTGGGGGACGACCATTCCGGCATCCTCGTCCTGGGCTCCCATGACGACGCCGGACGCCCCTGGATCGTCGGCGCCCCCGCCCTGGACGCTCTCGGCGTTCGGGACGACGTGCTCGACATGCCCGTGACGCCCGACATGGGTTACTGCCTGTCGATCCGCGGGCTCGCGCGGGAGGCGGCGCAAGCCCTCGGCGTGCCGTTCACCGATCCCGTGCAACGCGCGACCCCGGACGCGAAGGCGGACGGCTGTCCGGTGGTACTTGAGTCGCCCGGGTGCCCCCTGTTCGTCGCGCTCACGGTGACGGGCGTCGACCCGTCGCGTCCCACCCCTGCGTGGATGGCGACCCGGTTGCGCGCTGCGGGCATGCGGTCGCTCTCGCTGAGCGTCGACATCTCCAACTACGTGATGCTCGAGACCGGGCAACCCAACCACTGCTACGACGCAGAGGCGCTGGCGGGCGGCATCGTCGTCCGCCACGCGGGCCCCGACGAGCGACTGACGACGCTCGACGGCGCGAACCGGGCCCTCGACCCCGCGGACCTCGTCATCGCCGACGACTCCGGTCCCATCGGGTTGGCCGGCGTCATGGGCGGCGAGAACACGGAGTTGCGCGAGACGACCACGACCATCGTGATCGAGGCCGCGAACTTCGACGCGGTCACGATCGCGCGGATGGCGCGGCGTCACAAGCTGGATTCCGAGGCGTCCCGCCGCTTCGAGCGTGGCGTCGACCCCGGGGCCGCGTACGCCGCGGCCCACCGGGTGGCCGGGCTGCTGGTGGACCTCGCGGGAGGCACCCTCGAGGCGGGGGAGACGGTGGCCGGGCGGGTGCCCCCCATGCCGACCCAGGTCATCGAGGCTGACCTGCCCGCACGCATCCTCGGCATGGACGTCTCCGTCGAGCGCACTGTGGAGATCCTCCGCGCCAGTGGCGTCACGGTCGTGGAGGAATCCGGCCGGCTGCAACTGACCCCGCCCACGTGGCGGCCCGACCTCGTCGACCCCTACGACTACGTGGAGGAGGTCGGCACGAAGTTCGGGCTGGCGAACCTGCCGTCGGTCGTCCCCGCCGCGCCGGTGGGCCGCGGGCTGACCCGCGAACAGCAGGCGCGCCGGACCCTGGGTCGCGCACTCGCCACCGCCGGCTTCGTCGAGGTGCTCACGTTCCCGTTCGCCTCCCCGACCGAGTTCGACGACCTCGGCCTGCCCGCCGCCGACCCGCGACGCAGGGCCGTCCGGCTCGCGAACCCGCTCGCCGACACCGCCCCTCTGCTGCGAACGACGATGCTGCCCGGGCTGTTCGCGGCCGTGCAGCGAAACACGTCGCGGGGCAACGACGACCTCCCGCTTTTCGAGGTGGGCCGTGTCTTCCACCCGCGCCCGGAGGCGCCGCCCGCGCCCCTGCCCGGGGTCGCGGACCGTCCCGCCGCCGAGGAACTCGCGCAGATCGAGGCGGCACTCCCGGACCAGCCGCGCATGCTCGGGGCGGTGCTCACCGGCCAGTGGACGCGGGCCGGGTGGGACGGGCCCGCGGTGCCGGCCGACTGGCGGCACGCGTTCGCGCTCGTCGACACCGCCGCGGCTGCCGTCGGTGCCACCGTGGAGCGGCGGACGGCCTCGCTGGCGCCCTGGCATCCCGGGCGCTGCGCCGAACTCGCCGTGAACGGCACGGTGGTGGGTCACGCCGGGGAACTGCACCCCACCGTCGTCCGGGCGTTCGGACTGCCGGCGCGGACGGCGGCGGTCGAACTCGATCTCGACCTCCTCGTGTCGCTCGCACCCGGCCCCGGCGTGATCCAGCCCGTGTCGACGTTCCCGGTCGCCAAGGAGGACATCGCGCTGGTCGTTCACGAGTCGATCGCGACGGGGGAGGTGCTGGCGGCGATCCGGAACGGCGCGGGCCACCTGCTCGAGTCGGTCCGTCTCTTCGACGTCTACCGCGGGGCGCCGGTGCCGGAGGGCCACAAGTCGTTGGCCTTCGCGTTGCGCTTCCGGGCCTCCGACCGCACGCTCAAGGACGCCGAGATTGCGGCGGCCCGAGAGGCGGCCGTGGCCGAGGCCGCAGCCCGGTGCGGCGCGGAGTTGCGGGCGGTCTGAGTCGGTGCGCCTGACCCCCTTCCTCCCGCCCGGCGGCGGGGCCGACCCGGATGACCTGTACACCGGGTTCGTCGCCTGGGCGCGCGCGGAGGGGTTCACGCTCTACGCGCACCAGGACGAGGCACTCGTCGAGATCCTCACGGGGTCGAACGCGATCGTCACGACGCCGACGGGTTCGGGCAAGTCCCTGATCGCCACGGCGGCGCACTTCGCCGGCCTGGCAGAGCGGGGACGCAGCTACTACACGGCACCCATCAAGGCCCTTGTCAACGAGAAGTTCTTCGCCCTCTGTGCATCCTTCGGCGCGGAGAACGTCGGTATGGTGACCGGCGATGCGGCGGTCAACGCGGAGGCGCCGATCGTCTGCTGCACCGCGGAGATCCTCGCCAACATCGCGCTGCGCGAGGGCCGGGCCGCGCGGGTCGACGTCGTGGTCATGGATGAGTTCCACTTCGTGGCCGACCGGGACCGGGGCTGGGCCTGGCTGGTGCCGCTCGTCGAGCTACCGCAGGCCCGGTTCGTCATCATGTCGGCCACGCTCGGCGACGTGAGTGAGCTGGCCGCTGGGCTGACGCGCACCACGGGCCGGCCCACCGGGGTCATCGGCGGCGCCGTGCGCCCGGTTCCGCTGGTGTACTCCTGGGCGACGACGCCGATCCACGAGACCATCCAGGGCATCATGGACGCGCACCAGGCCCCGGCGTACGTCGTCCACTCCACGCAGGCGGCGGCCGTCGAGCGGGCGCAGGCGCTGCTGTCGTCCGGCATCGTGGACCGCTCCCAGCGCCGGGCGCTGGTGGAGGCCCTGTCCGGGTTCCGTTTCGCAGGCGGGTTCGGCAAGACGCTGTCGGCCCTGTTGCACTCGGGGATCGCGGTCCATCATGCGGGGATGCTGCCCCGCTACCGTCGCCTCGTGGAGACGCTCGCCCAGCGCGGCCTGCTCACGGTCATCTGTGGCACCGACACGCTCGGGGTCGGCATCAACGTGCCGATCCGCACGGTGCTGTTCTCCTCGCTCACCAAGTTCGACGGACGCCGCACCCGCCTGCTGCGGGCGCGCGAGTTCCACCAGATCGCCGGACGCGCCGGGCGTCCGGGCTTCGACACGGTCGGGTACGTCATGGCGCAGGCTCCCGAGCACGAGGTCGAGAACGTCCGCATCGCCGCCAAACACGCCGACGACCCGAAGAAGCTGCGCAGCGTCCGCCGACGCAAGCCGCCGGAGGGATTCCTCAACTACACCGAGGCTTCCCTCGACAAGCTGGTCACCAGTCAGCCCGAGCCGCTCCAGGGCAAGCTCAAGGTGACGCACGCGATGCTGCTCAACCTGCTGCAACGCGACGAGGACACGGGGGTCGCTTTCGTGCGCCTCGTTGACGCCACCACCCGCGACCGGTCGACACGTCGGGGGCTCATCCGGCGGGCGGCGCAGATGGGTCGCTCGCTCCTCAGGGCGGGGGTCGTGGTCCGGTTGGCCGAGCCGACCGCCGGTGGCCGACGGCACCGGCTCGACGTGGACCTGCAACGCGACTTCGCGCTCAACCAGCCCCTGTCCGCGTTCGCCCTCGCGGCGATCGGCCTCCTGGACGTGGAGTCACCGACGCACGCCCTCGACGTCGTGAGCGTGATCGAGGCGACCCTGGAGGACCCCCTCACGATCCTGCTGGCCCAGAAGTTCAAGGCGCGGGGGGAGGCGACCGCCGAACTCAAGGCTGAAGGCTACGAGTATGACGAGCGCAGGGAACTCCTCGACGAGGTCACGTGGCCGCGCCCTCTGGCCGAACTCCTTGAGGGCGCCTTCGCCACGTACGCCTCGTCGCACCCCTGGATCACGGAAACTCCCGTCTCCCCCAAGACCGTGGTGCGGGACATGTTCGAGCGGGCCATGACGTTCGGGGAGTATGTGGCGTTCTACAAGGTGCAGCGCAGCGAGGGGCTGCTGCTGCGCTACTTGTCGGACGCCTACCGGGCCCTGCGCCAGACGGTGCCCGAGGCGTCCCGGACCGAGGAACTCGGCGACGTCATCGCCTGGCTGGGCGAGGTCACGCGCCTCACCGACTCCTCGCTGCTGGACGAATGGACTGCATTGGGGGCCCTCCCGACGGGCGCCCCGGAGGACGAGGCTCCACCGCCCAACCACACGGTGACCGGCAACGCGCGCGCCTTCCGGGTGCTCGTGCGCAACGCGATGTTCCGCCGCGTCGAGTTGGCCGCGCGCGACGAGGTGGACGCCTTGGCGTCCCTCGAGGGAGCGGGTGCCGCCATGACCCGGGGACGCTGGGACCAGGCCTTGGGCGACTACTACGACGAGCACGACGAGATCGGGGTCGGGCCGGACGCGAGGGGCCCGTCCCTGCTGGCGGTGACCGGGGAGGGCCGGGTGTGGGAGGTGCGCCAGACCATCGACGACCCTGCCGGCAACCACGACTGGGCGATCACCGCGCGGATCGACCTCGACGAGTGCGACGAGGCCGGGGAACTCGTGGTGCGGACGCTGGGGTTCGCGCGCTTCGACGGGTGAGCCTCCGGGCGTCCGACGCCGCGCCCGGCGGCTGACCCCCCAGCTGGGGGACGGCGATACTGGGGCCATGACCGACGACCGACATCCGCTCCTGCCCGCGGACCAGCCCACCAGATTGCTCATCGCGGGCGGCTGGCGTACGGGGGGGCGCGATCCCTTCGCGGTGACCAACCCCGCGACGGGGGAGGTGCTGGCGCACGTGGCGAACGCGTCCGTCGCCGACGGAAGGGACGCACTGGATGCTGCCGTCGACGCGCAGCGGGCGTGGGCCCGGACGCCGGCGCGCGAGCGGGCCGAGCTCCTCCGCCGGGCCTTCGAACTGGTCCGCGCGCGGGCCGAGGACCTCGCCACGGTGATGACCCTCGAGATGGGGAAGCCCCTGGTGGAGGCCCGCGGAGAGGTGGCCTACGGCGGGGAGTTCCTGCGCTGGTTCTCCGAGGAGGCGCCGCGCGTCGCCGGCCGGTACCGCCCGTCCCCGGAGGGGACGCTGCGCCAACTGGTCGTGCGGCGTCCGGTGGGGCCCTGCCTGCTCATCACTCCGTGGAACTTCCCGCTCGCGATGGCGACCCGCAAGGTCGCGCCCGCCCTCGCCGCCGGGTGCACGGTCGTGCTCCGGCCGGCGTCCCTGACGCCGCTGACCTCGCTGCTGTTCGCGTCCCTCCTGGCGGACGCCGGCGTCCCGGCCGGGGTTGTGAACGTCATCACGAGCCGCGACCACGACGTGACCGACGCGATCCTGGCTGACCCGCGGCTGCGCAAGTTGTCGTTCACCGGATCAACTCCGGTGGGTCGCACGCTGCTCGCACAGGCGTCCGACAATGTGCTGCGCACCTCGATGGAGCTCGGCGGCAACGCGCCGTTGATCGTCTTCGAGGACGCCGACCTCGACGTCGCGGTTCGGGGCGCCCAGCAGGCCAAGCTCCGCAACACCGGGGAAGCCTGCACTGCGGCGAACCGGCTCCTGGTGCACGAGTCGGTGGCCGACGAGTTCGCCCAGCGGCTCGCCGATCGGTTCGCGGCGCTCCAGGTGGGCGACGGGCTGGCGCCCGGCACGGACGTGGGGCCGATCATCACGCGGCAGGCCCGCGACGGCCTCCACGCCCTCGTGCAGGCCGCCCGGATGGCTGGCGCCCGGGTGCTGACCGGGGGCGAGCCCTTGGCGGGGGCGGGGTGGTTCTTCGCCCCGACCGTCCTTGCGGGCGTCCCGCACGGCGCGGAGATCCTCCGCGAGGAGATCTTCGGTCCGGTGGCTCCCGTCACGACGTTCGCGACGGAGGCCGAGGCGATCGCGCTGGCCAACGACGTTCCCGTCGGCCTGGCTGCGTACGTGTTCACCCGCGACCTGAACCGCGTCCTGCGAATGACGGAGTCCCTCGAGGCCGGGATGATCGGGGTGAACGCCGGCGTGATCTCCAACGCGGCTGCGCCCTTCGGCGGCGTCAAACACTCCGGGCTCGGCCGGGAGGGCAGCCACGAGGGGATCGAGGAGTACCTCGAGACCGTTTACGTGGCGCTGCCCGACCCCTTCACGGAAGGCTGAGGAGGTACCTCGCCGGACTCTTCGGCGTCCTCGTACACGTCCGGGATGCCATCGGCGTCCGCGTCGACCGACTGTGCTGCCTCGATGGCCCGGTAACGACGGTTGCGGGGGATGAGCAACGCAGCCGCCAGCAGCGCGGCCAGGAACGAGGCCACCAGAATGCCGACCTTGGCCTGGTCGTTGGCGTCGCTGCCCAAGCCGAAACTGAGTTCAGCGACCAGCAGGGAGACCGTGAATCCGATGCCGGCGAGCAGACCGACGCCGAAGATGTCGCCCCAGCGCAGGGAGCCGTCGAGCTCGGCGCGCGTGAAACGGATGAGCCCCCACGTGGTCAGCAGGATACCGACCGGCTTGCCGACCACGAGCCCGAGGATGATGCCGAGCGCAACCGGGCTGGTGAGGGCGTTCGTGAAGCCCTCCCAGCCGCCCACGGCCACGCCCGCGGAGAAGAACGCGAACACCGGGACCGCGAACCCCGTCGACAGGGGCCGGTAGGCGTGCTCGAAGCGGCGGGCGAGCCCCTCGCCGGGCAGACCGTTCTTGGCCTTGACCGGGATCGTGAAGCCCAGGACGACGCCGGCGATGGTCGCGTGGATCCCGGAGGCGTGCAGCAGGGCCCAGGCGATGGCGCCGAGCGGGAGCAGGATGAGCCACGGGGCCCAGGTCCGGGTCGCGAAGAAGGTCGTGTGGCGCTGGACGAGGTAGGCGTACAACGCTACCGGGATGAGGGTGGCGAGCAGTTCGGGGACGTGGAGCTCCTCGGTGTAGACCAGCGCGATGATGAGGATCGCGATCAGGTCGTCGACGACCGCAAGGGTCAGCAGGAAGATCCGAAGGGCGGCAGGCAGATGCGATCCGATGATGGCCAGGACCGCCACGGCGAACGCGATGTCGGTGGCGGTGGGGATCGCCCACCCGCGCAGTGTCTCGGGGCTCGCGAGGTTGAGCGCCACGAAAACGAGCGCGGGCACGATGACGCCGCCCGCAGCGGCGGCCACGGGGACCATCGCCCGCTGGGGGTCGCGCAGGTCACCGGCGACGAACTCGTGCTTGAGTTCCAGGCCGACGAGGAAGAAGAAGATCGCGAGCAGCCCGTCCGCGGCCCAGGCGCCGAGGCTCAGGTCGAGGTGCAGTGCCTCGGGACCCACCACGAAGTCCCGCAGTCCGAAGTAAGACCCGGCCGCGGGGGAGTTGGCCCAGATCAGGGCGATGAGCGCTGCGACCAGGAGCAGCACGCCGCCGGTCGTCTCCCGGCGGAGGATCTCCCCGACACGAAGGGTCTCGGCCCAGCTGCCGACGCCGAGGACGCGACGGGGACTGCGGGTGGTCGGTTCGGGAGCGGACATGATGTCTCCAGTCTCGTCGGGAACGATCGTGCCGACCAGACTTCCCGGCTCACCTGCGGCAACCCTACCCGGGGCAAGCCTGCCAATTAAGTGGCATGAATATTTAGTCAGGTGCATAATCATCGGGTGACGATAAGAATTGCTGTTGCAGGTAGTACCGGGTATGCGGGGGGAGAAATTCTGCGGCTCTTGCTGGGCAGGGAAGACGTCGAGGTCGGGGCCCTCACCGCGGGCGCCAGCGCGGGCACACGGTTGGGGCAGCACCACCAACACCTCACCCCGCTCGCCGACCGCGTCGTCGAGGACACCAGGGCCGCGACCCTCGCCGGTCACGACGTCGTCTTCCTCGCCCTACCGCACGGGGCCTCGGCTGAGATCGCCCGGCAACTCGACCCCGACACGCTCGTGATCGACTGCGGCGCCGACTACCGGCTCGCCTCGGCCGACGACTGGGCACGCTTCTACGGCACGCCTCACGCCGGGACGTGGCCCTACGGGCTACCGGAACTGCCCGGCCAACGCCAGGCGCTCGCGTCCGCGCGGCGCATCGCCGGTCCTGGGTGCTTCCCCACCGCGGTGACTCTCGCCCTCATGCCGGCCCTTCTGGCCGGACTCGTCACGGGACACGACGTCGTCGTCGTCGCGCCCACCGGCCCGTCGGGCGCAGGGAAGAGCCTCAAGCCCCACCTGCTGGGGGCGGAACTGATGGGGTCGGCGAGCGCGTACGGCGTCGGGGGCGTCCACCGCCACGTGCCGGAGATGCTGCAGAACTTCCGCCTCCTGGGGGCGAGCGATCCCACCGTGTGCTTCACCCCGGTTCTCGTGCCCATGAGCCGCGGGATCCTTGCGACCGTGACCGCCCCGCTCGCGCGAGGCGTCACCGCGGACGCGGTTCGCGCGGCCTACGCCGACGCGTGCGCCGACGAGCCCTTCCTCCACCTGCTGCCGCCGGGGGTGTGGCCCCAGACCCAGTCCGTGCTGGGCAGCAACTCCGTCCACCTGCAGGCCACGGTGGACGAGGCCGCGGGGCGGCTCGTCGCCGTCGCCGCGCTCGACAACCTGACCAAGGGGACCGCCGGCGGCGTGCTCCAGTCCATGAACATCGCCCTGGGCCTGCCCGAGACCACGGGGCTCCCCCTGATCGGAGTCGCCCCGTGAGCGTCACGGCAGCCCGCCAGTTTGTCGCCGCCGGCGTGGCCGCTGGCATCAAGTCCTCCGGAAGGCCGGATCTCGCCCTCGTCGTCAATGAGGGCCCTCGTCGCACCGCGACCGGCGTCTTCACCTCGAACCGGTTCCAGGCCGCCCCCGTGGTCTGGTCGGTGGACGTGCTGTCCGACGGCGAGGTGGACGCCGTCGTCCTGAACTCGGGCGGCGCGAACGCGTGCACGGGGGCGGCCGGCCTGGCGGATGCCGAGGCGATGGCCGTCGCGACGGCGGCAGCCCTCGGCACGGATCCCCGACGGGTGGCCGTCTGCTCCACGGGGCTGATCGGCGTCCGTCTCCCCCTGGACGCCGTGTGTTCCGGCATCACCGCTGCGGCCGGCAAGGTTTCGCAGGAGGGAGGTCCGGACGCTGCGGCCGCGATCATGACGACCGATTCGGTGCCCAAACAGGCGGTCGTCGTGTCCGAGGCCGGTTGGGCCGTGGGCGGCATGGCCAAGGGCGCGGGCATGCTGGCGCCCGCATTGGCGACCATGCTCGTCGTCATCACCACCGACGCCGACCTCACGCCCGCGGACGCCGACCGGGCCCTGCGCAGGGCGACCGCCCTGACGTTCGATCGAATCGACTCCGACGGCTGCATGTCGACCAACGACACCGTCCTGTTGCTGGCCAACGGGGCCTCCGGGATCGCTCCCGAACCCGAGGAGTTCGCCGAAGCCCTCACGGGAGTCTGCGCGTCATTGGCCCGACAGTTGCTGGCGGACGCCGAGGGCTCCTCGCACGACATCGCGGTCACGGTCACGCGCGCGGCCTCGGAGTCGGACGCCCTGGACGTCGCCCGCTGCGTCGCCCGCTCCAACCTGTTCAAGTGCGCCATCTTCGGCAACGACCCCAACTGGGGCCGGGTGCTGGCCTCGGCCGGCACCTCGTGCGCCACGTTCGACCCCGACGAGGTGAGCGTGTCGTTCAACGGGGTCAGCGTCTTCACCCGCGGCGCGCTCGGGGAGGACCGCTCCCGGGTTGACCTCACGCCCCGCGAGGTGACCGTGGTCGTCGATCTCGCAAGCGGCGACGCCGAGGCCACGGTCTGGACCAACGACCTCACCTACGACTACGTCAAAGAGAACGCGGAGTACTCCTCATGAGCCCCACGAAGACCCGTCCGTCGGCGGTCCAGGCCGCCGCCTACGCCAAGGCAGGCATCCTCATCGAGACCCTGCCGTGGCTGGCGAAGTACGAGGGCAAGACCATCGTCATCAAGTACGGCGGCAACGCCATGACCAGCGACCACCTCAAACGCGCCTTCGTTGAGGACGTCGTCTTCCTCCGTCGCTGCGGGATCAAGCCCGTGGTCGTCCACGGGGGCGGGCCCCAGATCAGCGCCATGCTGCGGAAGCTGGGCATTCCGAACGAGTTCAAGGGCGGCTTGCGGGTCACGAGCCCCGCGGCCATGGAGGTCGTCCGCATGGTGCTCGTGGGGCAGGTCGGGCGCGAGATCGTGGGGCTCCTCAACGCCCACGGGCCGCTGGCCGTCGGCATGTCGGGCGAGGACGCGGGCCTGTTCACCGCACAACGGCGAGGCGCCCACGTCGAGGGTGAAGAGGTCGACATCGGCCTGGTCGGGGAGGTCGTCGAGGTGAACACCACCGCTGTCGACGACCTGATCGCGGCGGGGCGGATTCCCGTGATCGCGAGCGTGGCCCCGGACGTCGACGGCGAGGTGCACAACGTGAACGCCGACACCGCGGCGGCCGCCCTCGCCGTGGCCCTGGGCGCTGCCCGCCTGCTGGTGCTGACCGACGTCGAGGGGCTGTACGCCCACTGGCCGGCCACCGACGAGATCGTGGCGTCGATCACCGCGTCCGAACTCCGGTCGCTCCTGCCGACCCTGTCCGCGGGCATGATCCCCAAGATGGAGGCGTGCATCGTCGCCGTGGAGGGCGGCGTCCCGCTGGCGACCGTGGTCGACGGGCGACAGCCACACTCCCTGCTGCTGGAGATCTTCACCGACGAGGGCGTCGGCACCATGGTGGTGCCGGGATGAGCGCGCCCGGCTCGTCGGAGTACCTGCAGCGCTACGGCGCCTCTTTCATGAACACCTTCGGGACCCCGGCCCGCGTCCTCGTGCGCGGGGAAGGCGTCACGGTCTGGGACGCCGAGGGCAAGGCCTACCTGGATCTGCTCGGCGGCATCGCAGTGAACGCGTTGGGCCACGGACACCCGCGGCTGGTCGAGGCCATCGCCCGGCAAGCCAAAGAACTCATGCACGTCTCCAACTTCTTCGCCACGCCCCCGCAGATCGAGTTGGGCGAGCGGCTCGTCCGCCTCGTCGCAGGGGCTGACGGCGCAGCCCGCGTGTTCCTCACGAATTCGGGGGCGGAGGCCAACGAGGCCGCGTTCAAGATCACGCGCCGAACCGGCCGCAGCCGGATCGTGGCGATGGAAGGGGCCTTCCACGGGCGCACCATGGGCTCGCTGGCGCTCACCTCGAACCCGGCCTACCGGGAGCCCTTCGAGCCGCTGCCCGGCGAGGTGACGTGGGTCCCCTACGGCGATGTGGAAGCCCTGGCGGCGGCTCTGGACGACCGGGTCGCCGCGGTGCTCGTGGAGCCAATCCAGGGAGAGAACGGCGTCATCGTCCCCCCGCCGGGCTACCTGGCGGCGGTCCGGAGGCTCACGGCTGCGCACGGCGTCCTGCTCTGGGTCGACGAGGTCCAGACGGGGATCGGCCGCACGGGCGCCTGGTTCGCGCACCAGGCCGAGGGCATCGTGCCCGACCTCGTGACGCTGGCGAAGGGGTTGGGGGGCGGGTTCCCGGTGGGGGCCTGCCTGGCGCTCGGCTCCACCGCGGAGCTGCTGGGGCCCGGGAGCCACGGCACGACCTTCGGGGGTAACCCGCTTGCAGCCCGGGCGGCCCTCACGGTGCTCGACGTGATCGAGGCCGACGGCCTCCTCGCCCACGTGGCCGCCACAGGAGATGCGCTCGCGTCCGCCATCGAGGGTCTGGGTCTCCCCGAGGTCGACCACGTGCGGGGACGCGGGCTCTTGCGGGGCATCGTCCTCAACGCGCCGATCGCGGCCCGTGCCGTGGCGCTGGGGTACGAGCGGGGGTTCATCCTCAACGCCCCACGGCCTGCGGTCATCCGCCTCGCACCGCCGTTGATCATCACCGGCGAGGATCTGGACCAGTTCGTGGTGGCACTCCCGTCCCTGCTGGCGGATGCAGGGGCGGCCTGATGCCCGACACCGTCCGCTTTCCCCACACGAAGCTTGCGCGCCAGGCGCAGATCGTGGAACTCCTCACGCGGCTCGAGATCCGCTCCCAGACCGAGCTTGCGGAGATCCTTGCCGACGAGGGGTACCCGGTCAGCCAGGGCACTCTGTCCCGGGACCTGGTCGACGTGGGGGCGGTGCGCGTGCGACGTTCGGGCGGGGAACTCGCCTATGCGCTGGCCGAGGTCGAGAGGGCTGACGCGACGCGTGCTCTCGCCCGCCTGGGCCGCCTGTGCGGGGAGCTGTTGGCCTCCGCCGAGGCCTCGGCCAACCTCGTCGTCGCCAAGACGCCACCCGGTGCCGCGCAGTACCTCGCGTCGGCGATCGATAGGGTCGGTCTCGAGTCGATTCTCGGCACGATCGCGGGGGACGACTCGATCCTGATCGTGACGCGCGACCCGCAGGGTGGCCCGGCGTTGGCCGAACAGCTGCTCGGGTTGGGCAGGAAGGACGAGGCATGAGCGAGAGCCAGGGGCGCCTGTGGGGTGGCCGGTTCGAGGGGGGACCGTCCGCGGCGATGTTCGCCCTGAGCAGGTCCACGCACTTCGACTGGAGACTGGCCCGTCACGACATCGCCGGCTCACGGGCGCACGCCCGGGCCCTGCACCGGGCAGGACTGCTCACCGACGCCGAGCTCGTGGGGATGCTGGAGGGTCTGGACAGCCTGGACGCCGACGTGTCCGCCGGCGCCTTCGTGGCCGCCGAGACCGACGAGGACGTCCACGGGGCGCTGGAGCGAGGCCTGCGCGAGCGCGTCGGCCCCGAGCTGGGCGGACGCCTGCGCGCCGGACGTTCGCGCAACGACCAGATCGCCACGCTCCTGCGCAGGTACCTGCGGGAGGAGAACCGTCGTGTGGCACTCGACATCCTGGACGTCGTGGCGGCCTTGACCGACCAGGCCGAGCGGCACGCGTCCGCCGTCATGCCCGGACGAACCCACCTGCAGCACGCCCAGCCCGTGCTGCTTGCGCACGCCCTGCTCGCCCACGCCTGGCCACTCGTGAGGGATCTCGCCCGGCTCCGTGACCTGGACGCCCGCCTGGCCGTGAGCCCGTACGGGTCGGGGGCGCTGGCAGGAACGACCCTGGGCCTCGATCCCGAGTTCGTCGCGACGGAGCTCGGCTTCACGAGCAGCGTCCCGAACTCGATCGACGGGACGGCCTCGCGTGACGTGGCCGCCGAGGAGGCCTTCGTGCTCGCCCAGATTGGGGTGGACCTGTCGCGGCTTTCCGAGGAGGTCATCCTGTGGGTCACCCACGAGTTCGGGTTCGCGACGCTCGACGACGCGTGGTCCACCGGTTCGTCGATCATGCCGCAGAAGAAGAACCCGGACGTGGCCGAACTGGCGCGGGGCAAGTCCGGTCGCCTGATCGGCAACCTCGCGGGTCTGCTGGCGACGCTCAAGGGCTTGCCGCTCGCCTACAACCGCGACCTCCAGGAGGACAAGGAACCGCTCTTCGACGGGCTCGACCAACTCCGGGTGCTGCTGCCGGCCATGGCGGGCATGGTCGGCACGCTGATCTTTCACCCCGAGCGTCTGGCGGAGTTGGCCCCGCGTGGGTTCTCCCTCGCGACCGACATGGCGGACTGGCTGGTTCGTCAACGGGTGCCGTTCGCGCAGGCCCACGAGATCACGGGGGCGGCCGTTCGGTACTGCGAGCAGCGGGGACTGGAGCTCTCCGGGCTCACCGACGCCCAGCTGCGCGAGGTGTCGCCGAGCCTGACGCCGTCCGTCCGGGACGTCCTCACGGTTGCGGGATCCGTCACCTCGCGCGACGGCCGGGGCGGGACCGCCCCGGCCCGGGTGGCCGAACAGCTGCGAGAACTGGCGGCCGAGGCCGCACGGGCACGCGCCTGGGCGGCGACTCCCTGGGGCGGGGAGCGCTGAACGGGAGCAGCCGCTAGCCTGTCGGGCGTGATTGCCGTCATGGATGAACTGAACTGGAGGGGTTTCGTCGCTCTGTCGACGGACGCCGACGCGCTCGCCGCGCACCTCGCGGCCGGGCCGATCACGTTCTACGTGGGGTTCGACCCCACGGCGCCGAGCATCCACATGGGCAACCTCGTCCAGCTCATGCTCGTGCGCCACCTCCAGGAGGCGGGGCATCGGCCGATTCTGCTGGTGGGCGGGTCCACCGGCCTGATCGGTGACCCCAAGCAGGCCGGCGAACGCCTGCTGAACCCCCGGGATGTCGTGGCCGAGTGGGTCGAGAAGATTCGCGTGCAGGTGGCGAGGTTCGTCGAGTTCGAGGGCACGCAGGGGGCGCTCCTGGTCAACAACTACGACTGGACGGCGAACCTCTCGACGCTCGACTTCCTGCGTGACGTGGGCAAGCACTTCCCCGTCAACCGGATGCTGGATCGCGAGGTCGTCCGTGCGCGGCTCGATTCCGGGATCTCGTACACGGAGTTCAGCTACGTGCTGCTGCAGGCTCTCGACTTCCGGGAACTGCACCGTCGCCACCACTGCACGATGCAGACGGGCGGGTCGGATCAGTGGGGGAACATCACCGCCGGGGTTGACCTGATCCGCCGTTCCGAGGGGGTCCGGGTCCATGCGATGGCGACGCCGCTGCTCACGAAGGCGGACGGCACCAAGTTCGGGAAGACCGAGGCCGGCACCGTCTGGCTCGATGCCGCGATGACAAGCCCCTACGCGTTCCA
>CAZZGU010000034.1:0-14670 GCA_964653755.1 uncultured Nigerium sp.
GACGTGGTCCTCGCCGGTCACCCTGAGCAAGGTCGTGCTCTACGACCGGCCCAACGCGAGCGACCAGATCACCAGCGCCACGCTCAGGTTCTCCAACGGGACCGAGGTGCCGGTGCCGGCCCTCAACAACAGCGGCGGCGCGACCACGGTCACCTTCCCCGCCCGCGCCACGACCAGCGTCCGTCTGGTGATCAACTCCGTCGGCTCCGGGACCGAGAACATCGGTCTCGCGGAGTTCGAGGCCTGGGGGTCCAGGTGACGGTCGGGGTGCTGGTGGGCTGAGCGTCGTCCGGTCACGCTGACCGGCACTCCCTCGGAACTGCACGCAGGGTGGGGTACCTCACGGGCCCCACCCTGCTGCATGCCCCACCCCGCTGCATGCCCCCCTGCTGAATCCCGCACCCGGTGGCAGGGGGTGGCTGGACCAGGGGGAGGCTGGACTACAGGCCCGCTACCTGAACGGGCGTCGGGGAGTCCTCGAAGGAGCCGTCCCCCAGTTGCCCGGAGCCGTTCGCACCCCAGCACGTGACGCCGCCACCGGTGAGCGCACAGGAGTGTCCGGTGCCTACCGCAACTTCAGCGACGCCCTCGAGGTTCGGAACAGCCAGCGGGACCGCAGCCTCGGCCGCCGAGCCCGCGGTCCGTCCGCCCCAGCACGTCACTGTGCCTGTCTCGTCCAGGGCACAGGTGCTGTTGTACCCCGCCGTCAACGCGACAACCCCGTGCGGCAACCCGGGCACCTGCAACGGCACCGTGCTCGGGCTACCGTCAGTGCTCAGACCCAACTGCCCGGCCCAGTTCGCGCCCCAGCACCACACGTCGCCGGAGTGCGCGAGCGCGCACGCATGCAGGTCACCCGCGGAGACGGACGATGAACGCGGCAGTTCGGTGAGTGGAGCCCACGAGATCCGGGCTGCCGTGTCACCCAGCCCCAGTTGGCCGTCGCTGTTGTCACCCCAGCACCTGACGGTCCGCCCGGTGAAACCCACACACGTGAAGCCATTTCCCACGGTCAGCGCGGTAGAACGCGGCGGGAGGCCCGCCACCTCGACGACGTTCGTCCGGCTCACCGCGTCCCCGGCGCCCAACTGACCCATCCCGTTTTCACCCCAGCAGCTCACGGCCCGCGAACCGGTGAGGGCGCACGAGTGGCTGGCCCCCGCGCTGATCGCCAACACGCCCGACTCCAGTCCCGGAACGGGCAGGGGGACCGACGAGCCCGTCGTCGTCCCGTCCCCGAGCTGCCCGGCCGCGTTGGCGCCCCAACACCAGACACTGCCGCTCGCGGTGAGAGCACACACGTGCCTCCCTGTCCCAGTGAGCGACACCACGCGGTCGGGGAGCCCGACGACCTCCACGGGCGTGGGACTGGACGTGAAGGACCCGTTGCCCAACTGGCCGTCGGTGTTGTCACCCCAGCACCGGGCCTTGCCCTCGTTTGTCACGACACACGTGTGTGCGGCCCCGGCAGCGAGGCGCGTCGGCGCCGGAACCATGCGTCCATCGCGCCACCAGGGGAAGAGGACTGCGACGGCTCCTCCCAGCAGCGCAAGGACCACCAGCACGACGGCGGGCAACACCCACCTTCTCCGGGCGCTCGAAGCCGATTCCGCCCGCGCGCGCCGCGGCTCGGGCGACTTCGGGGGGTCCTGGGGCTGGGCGGGATTCATGGCGTTCCTCTCACGGGCGGAAGGCCGTCGCGGTCGTGGTGGCGTCCATGGGCAGGCGCCCGGCCTTCACTGCCTGCAGGAGGCGCGCGTGATCGGCCTCGGTCTGGTCCGCATAGGCGGCCGCGTAAGCGCTGAGGGCCTCCGCGGCGGCGTCCGACTTGCCGAGGTATCCCGAGATGATCGACGCCCCGGACGTCCGCGCGTGGCCCTTCGCCAGGAGGTGGCCGACGATTCCGGCGTAGTCGACGAGAGCCTTCGGGTTGATGGTGTCGAGGGGCACGGTGCCCTTCATGTTGCGGAACTGTCGCACGTAGTACTGGAGGCCATCAACGCTCGTCCACCCGAGGAGCGGATCACTCACGGTCTGGAGTTGCTGTTGGTACTCGACGACTCGTTGCCCCTGATGGGAGTGCCAGGCATGCTCACCGTGCACGAACGGGGCGAGCACGGATCGACGGGCCTGTTTCAGCTGGAGGAACAGGACGTCCTCGTCATGGGCGCCGATCAGGAGCGCCACGAATGCCCGGAGCCCGACCGAACCCACGCCCACGACCTTGTGTGCGATGTCGAGCAGGGTGTAGCCGCCGACGATGCGACGCCACTGGGGGGAGAGCGTCGCGAGGTAGTCGTCCAGACCCTGCGCGAGCGCCTCGAACTCGGCCGTGGTGACACGGGTGATGAGCGGAGGCTCCTCGACGATCCGGCGCTGTCCGGACTCGGCCGCCGTGAAGCGGGGGAGTGCGCGGTCCGACGTCCGCCGCCGTGCGGCGCGGGCAGCGCGTCGGATCTCGTCCCGCAGCGACTTCTCGGTGGCCGTCTCGTGCATCTTCTCGACGTCAAGCCGGTCGAACGCGCGCCACAGGAGCGGCTGTTTGGACAGGAAGGAGACCTCGTCGCGGTAGGCCGACACGCAGGCGTGGACGGCGTCGGCGCACTGGTCCTCGGTGTTCCCGTTCTCGCGGCCCGCCACCCAGATGGAGGCGACCAGCCTGCGCAAATCCCACTCCCAGGAGCCGGTGTGGGCTTCGTCGAAGTCGTTGAGGTCGATGACCTGTGAGCCTTCCGGCGAACGATAGAAGCCGAAGTTGCCCACGTGGCTGTCCCCGCAACACGTGGTCTGGACGCCGGTGGCCGGCAGGTGAGCGGAATCCCACGCCTGAACGACGGCCGTGCCCCGCAGGAAGGAGTAGGGCGAGGACGCCATCCGTGCGACGCGGACGCCGATCAGCCAATCGAGACGACCCTCGTGGGACCTCTCGATCAGATCGATCGGATCGGGCCGGTCATCGCTGGGGGCCCAGCGCGCCAGCGCCTCGTGCGGGACCTGTCCACGCAGGGACTTGCCGTGCGCGACCCGCTGCTGCCGATCGGTGGCCGGGATCCGGACCGACGTGAACGCGTCAGCGAAATGCTCCCGCCCCTGCTCGCGCTGGGGCTCGGAGCCCACGAATGCTGTCTGGTCGCTCATGATGCCTCCCCGGCAGAATCCTACGACCAGGATCGTGCACGGGAGCCCTTGGCGTGGGGCCGGCGCGGTTGGCCGTCCGTCCGACTCGGACATCTTGCAGGCGGTCGCTAGTCTGAGAAGGTGAATGAAACTGCAACCACGTCATCGTCGACCCTCACCGTGCTCCGCACGGCGGCCATCCTCGCCGCGCTGGCGTCCGTCCTGCAACCGCTCCTCGCGATCGGACCGCTGACCGCGTCGGGCCCGCTCAACGAGCTGCACGGGCCGCTCGGCAACGCCAACTTCGTCCTCGCCCTCGCCGCCGCGTTCATGGCATTCCGTTGGGCCCGACAGTCGGGCAACAAGGGCTTGCTGTATCACGGCTTGTCCCTGCCGGTTCTTGCGGTCATCCAGATCGCGATCGCGGAGATGCATCTCTCGACGATGCTGCACATCGTCCTCGGCTTCGCCTACCTGCTGGCCGCGGTGAGCCTGGCCACCCTGACCCTGCGCAAACCGCACGGACGCGCCGCCTGACGGACCGCCGTTTGGCAACAATGGCAGAATTGGGCAACGCAAGGCGTCGGTCAAGCTTGCGCCATCCGGTGCGATGGGTCTACCTTTTCGTTGAGCTCATCGCTCGACAGGATTGTTACCCGCTCGGGGCAAGACCTGAGAAGCACGTTGAACGCGTGCCTCTCGGGTCTTTTTTTGTCCCCGCAAGGCGGGTCGAGGAGATAAGGAAGGTCCATGGCACCCACTGCACAGGGGACCGCCGCCGAGCAGATTGTTGCTGCTCTGGGCGGACCCGGCAACATTTCGAGCCTCACGCACTGCGCCACGCGGCTGCGATTCGAACTCAACGACGCCTCGGGCGTCGACACCAAGGTGGTCGAGGCCATCCCCGGCGTGCTGGGCGCGGTCCCGCAGAGCGGCGATCGGTACCAGATCGTGATCGGCGGAGGCGTCCAGACCGTCTACAACGAGATCACGAACCTCCCCTCCATGGCGAAGGGTGGACCGACCTCCCAGAGCGACGCCGACGTCAAGGCCGCCGCGCGTGCGAAGGCCCGCGGGAAGGTGGCCTGGCTGGACGCGTTCTTCGAGTACCTGTCCAACAGCTTCCGTCCCCTGCTCGGCGTCCTCCTCGGCGCATCCCTGATCATCGCCTTCGCGGCCGTGCTGGACGCCCTCGGCGTCGTCGACTTCCGCGCCGCTGACAAGTCGGCGTCCTGGGTGTTCGTCGACGCCCTGTGGCGTTCGGTGTTCTACTTCCTGCCGATCATGGTGGCCTACAACGCAGCCAAGGCGCTCAACATCGACCCGTGGGTCGGCGCGACCGTCATGGGGGCCCTGATGACGCCCGAGTTCATCAGCCTGTCGGACACGGCCCGCTTCCCTGACACCGTGTGCACCACGAACCCGACTCTGGGCACGGAATCGTGTGTCGCCAACATCTTCGGCCTCCCCCTGCAGCTGAACGGCTATGGCGGCCAGGTGTTCGTGCCGCTGATCATGGTCGCGGTGCTTGCGCTCGTGTACAAGGGCCTGAAGAAGGTCTTCCCCGAGAACCTGCAGATGGTCTTCGTGCCCTTCATCTCCATGGCCCTCATGATCCCCGTCACCGCGTTCCTCATCGGCCCGCTCGGCATCTGGCTCGGCACCGGCCTCGGCATGGGGCTGGCGTGGCTCAACAACTCGGCTCCCATCGTGTTCGCGATCCTGATCCCGATGATCTACCCCTTCCTTGTCCCGCTCGGTCTGCACTGGCCGCTGAACGCCCTCATGCTCGCCAACATCCAGGCCCTCGGCTACGACTTCATCCAGGGCCCGATGGGCGCGTGGAACTTCGCGTGCTTCGGCGCGACCGCCGGCGTGCTGGTGCTCGCGATGCGTGACAAGGACGTCGTCATGCGTCAGACCGCCACTGGTGCCCTGACGGCCGGCCTCCTCGGCGGCATCTCGGAGCCTTCGCTCTACGGCATCCACCTGCGGTTCAAGCGCATCTACCCGCGCATGCTCATCGGCTGCCTCGTGGGCGGCGTCGTGATCGGCATCCTCGGCATCCCGACCCAGGGCGTGAAGACGAGCGCGTTCGCGTTCACCTCGCTGCTGACCATCCCGGTCTTCGAGCCGATGTTGACCTACGTCATCGCCATCGCGGCCGCCTTCGTGACCGCCATGGTTCTGGTCATCATCTCCGACTACCGCACCCCCGAGCAGAAGGCCGAGGCCCTCGAGGCCGCGCGCCTGGCCGAGGGGGACCTCGCCCTCGTCGGCGCGGCAGCCGCCCCCGCCGTGGCTGGGGCCTCGGCGGGATCCTCCTCCGCAAGCCGTGCGATGGCTGCTCCTGCGGTCGATGCCGCACCCGCGGCGTCCGAGGCGACAGCCACTGTCAACGCTCCCATGAGCGGACGCGTAGTCACCCTTGACGAGGTCAATGACAAGGTGTTCGCCTCCCGCGTCCTGGGCGAGGGGGTCGGGATCGTCCCAAGTGACGGGCACGTGGTCGCGCCCGTCAACGGCGTGCTGCTGACGGTTCCCAAGAGCGGGCACGCGTTCGGGATCAAGACCGACGATGGTGTGGAGGTTCTGGTGCACGTGGGCATCGACACCGTCCGTCTGAAGGGGGAGCATTTCTCCGTGGCAGTCCAGAAGGGTGAACGCGTCAACACCGGCGACCTGATGGCAAAGGTGAACCTCGACGGAATCCGCGAAGCGGGCTTCGACACCACGACCGTGGTCGTCGTCACGAACACCAAGGCACTCGCCTCGGTGAAGCCGCGGGCCGGTTTCGAGGCCAAGCCCGGCGATCCGGTGATCGACGTCACCCGCTGAGAATGCAGATCCTGCGCGTCTTCAACAACAACGTCGTCCTCGCGAAGGACGACGAGGGGAACGAGGCCATCCTGACCGGCCGGGGCCTGGGCTTCCAGGCCCGGCCGGGACAGGCTGTCGATCCCGCGATGGTGGCGCGCAGGTTCTACCCCGCCGACGGGCGTGACCCTGACCACTTGGCCCACTTGCTGGCGGGCATCCCGCCGGAGCACGTCCAGGTGGTCGGGGCTGCGCTCGCCGAGGTCGGGCTGGAGTCCAAGGCGTCCGGTTGCCCCACGCTGGTGATCGCACTGGCCGACCATGTCAGTTTCGCGCTCCGCCGACAGGCCATGGGACTGGCTATCGAGTACCCCCTGCTCGCCGAGATCCAGCACCTCTACACCGACGAATACGCCCAGGCGTCCGCCCTGTTGAATGCCCTCAACGCGCGGCTCGACGAGAAACTCGCGGAGTCGGAGGCCGTCGCGCTGGCACTCCACCTGGTGAACGCGGGGTTTGCCACGGGTGACCTTTCCTACACCTACACCATGACCGGCGTGATCCAGCAGATGATTGCCGTGATCGAACAGGCGTTCGGCCTTGAACTCGACCCGGGTTCGGTCAACGTCGGCCGCTTCGTCACCCATCTTCGCTACCTGTTCGTGCGCATCCACCAGCACAGTCAGCTCGATTCGCACCGAAGTACCATCGGCGCCGCAATCCGCGAGGCCTACCCGCAGGCCCTGGCCACCGCTCTCCGGTTGGCATCGATCCTCGAACTTCGGCTGGGGGCGGCCCTCACCGATGATGAGGTGTCTTACCTGACGCTCCACGTGGCGCGCGTGAGCATCGACCAGTAGAAGGGGACGCCCCACCCGGCAGGTGCCCAGCACCCGGGGCGCATGGCCGTCGCGACCAAGCGCGTGGAGCCGTGGGGGGCCCGCCGTGAGATACTGCGGGGGCAGGTCCAACTCACCGCAAGGAGTCCCGATGTCCCGCTCCGGATTGGCGCTCACGATCGGATTCGCGGCCGAGGCCGTCCGCGAGACCACTCCGCTGGTCCACTGCATCGCGCCCCGCGCTGCGGCCTCTTTCGTCGCGGAGGTGCTCTACGGGGCGGGCGCAGTCGCCGTGGTGATGGGCACGTCGGCAGACGCGCTGGCGGCCTCCACCACCGCGGACGCCGTGTTGATTGATCTGGGCACGCTGGCTTCCGAATGGTCAGCCGAGTTGACTCCCACCTTCGCCGCGCTGGGAGAAGCGGGGCGTCCTTGGGCGCTGGACATCACGAGGATCGGCCGCGCCCCGCTGCGGGAAGATCGAGTGCGCTCGTTACTGGCGTACAACCCCACGATCGTCCGGTCCTCGTCCGAAACCCTTGAGGGTGGCTCCCTTGATGTGGGTGAGGGCGCCCTCGTGGTGGGTGAGTCGGCTGAAAGCGTACGCGGGGGCGGGGTGGCCTATGAAGTGCCGGGCCTGACCAGCCAGCTTGCGAGCATCCCGGGCATCCGCGCTGCGGTGACGGCGCTGATGGCGGCCTGTGCCGCTGTCACCGGCCCCACCGAGGCCGCGCTGACCGGAGCGGCCTGGATGTCGCTCGCCTCGACGCGGGTCCCGGCCGGCCTTGGGCCGGCATCGCTGCGCATCGCCCTCGTCGACGCGCTCGCCCTGGTGCGGGGCGACGAGATCGCGGACTACCTCCGGGACGCGAATTTCGGGCGCCTCGGCTGAGACGCAACCGGATCAACGCGCTGGTGCCTGGGGCGGAGGAGAAGTCAGTCCACCTGGCGGCGGGCCGCACCCTTGTCCGCGCTCAGCGCCAGTGAGGCATAGATGCGGAGCGCGTTGGACACCTCCCGGACACGCGCTCTGGGTTTCCAGCCCGACTCCTCGGCCTCGCGGCGGCGGCGAGCCAGTTCCTCGTCCGTGACTTCGAGGTGGATACGCCGGTCGGGAATGCTGATCTCGATCAGGTCGCCGTTCTCGACCAGGCCGATCGTGCCGCCCGCGGCAGCTTCGGGGGAGATGTGACCCAGACTCAAGCCGGAGGAACCTCCCGAGAACCGACCGTCGGTGATGAGGGCGCACGAAGGCCCGAGCCCGACGCCCTTCAGGTAGGCGGTCGGGTACAGCATCTCCTGCATGCCAGGGCCGCCCTTCGGACCCTCGTAGCGGACCACCACGACGTCGCCGAGAACGATGCGGCCCCCGAGGATCGCGTCGACAGCCTCCTCCTGCGACTCTGTCACCTTGGCGGGCCCGCGGAAGGTCCACTGGCTCTCGGGGACGCCCGCCGTCTTGACGATGCAGCCATCGGGGGCAAGGTTGCCTGACAGGACCGCCAGTCCTCCTTCGGAGGTGTACGCGTTTTCCACCGCTCGGATGCAGCCGCCCACCGCGTCCGTGTCGAGGCTCGTCCACCGGTTGGTTGAACTGAACGCCTCGGTCGTCCGGACGCCGCCGGGTGCCGCGTGGAACAACTCCAAGGCCTCGGCGGTCGCGTTGCCGCCGCGGATGTCCCAATCGTCCAGCCAGCCCTGCAGCGTGTCGTGGTGGACGGCGCGGACGTTGGTGGCCAGCAGGCCCGCCCGGTTCAACTCGCCCAGGATTGCGGGCATGCCGCCGGCACGGTGGACGTCCTCCATGTAGTAGAGGTGCGTGTTCGGAGCGACCTTGCAGACGCACGGGGTGACCCGGGACAGGCGGTCGATGTCGGCCTGGGTGAAGTCAACCTCCGCTTCGCGGGCGGCCGCGAGGATGTGCAGGACGGTGTTGGTGGAGCCTCCCATCGCGATGTCGAGGCGCATGGCGTTCTCGAACGCCTCCTTGGTGGCTATGCTCCGCGGCAAGACCGAGTCGTCGTCCTCGTCGTAGTAGCGATGGGCGAGTCGGACGGCGAGGCGTCCGGCTTCCTCGAAGAGCCCGCGGCGTGCCGCCGCTGTCGCGAGCGTCGAGCCGTTGCCCGGCAGCGAGAGTCCCAGCGCCTCGGTGAGGCAGTTCATGGAGTTCGCGGTGAACATGCCGGAGCAGGAGCCGCAGGTGGGGCAGGCGTTTGCCTCGACCCGGCTGATCTGGTCGTCGGAGACGCTGGCGTCCACAGCCTGAACCATGGCATCGATCAGGTCGAGCCGTGTGCTGGCCTCCCCGTCGACGATGACGGCCTTCCCGGCTTCCATCGGGCCGCCGGAAACGAACACGGCGGGGATGTTGAGGCGCAGTGCGGCGAGCAGCATGCCCGGCGTGATCTTGTCGCAGTTCGAGATGCACACGAGGGCGTCCGCGGCGTGCGCGTTGACCATGTACTCCACCGAGTCCGCGATGACCTCACGAGACGGCAGAGAGTAGAGCATGCCGCCGTGCCCCATGGCGATGCCGTCGTCGACAGCGATGGTGTTGAACTCCCGGCCGATTCCGCCTGCTTCCGCGATGGCGCCGGCCACGAGTTGCCCCATGTCCTTGAGGTGGACGTGCCCGGGCACGAACTGGGTGAAGGAGTTGACGACCGCGATGATGGGCTTTCCGAAGTCTTCGTCCTTGACCCCGGTCGCGCGCCACAGCGCGCGGGCTCCGGCCATGTTGCGTCCGTGCGTGGTGGTCCGGGAGCGGAGCTGGGGCATGAGCGTGGTCCTTTCCTGCTTCGGCGCTCCAGCCTAGTCCGGCCTCCGGGGGTGACGGCGAGTGGACCACTCCGCCGCCGGCCTGAACCGTCGGGCGTGCGGTCAGCCGTCGGGGGCGCGGCGCCGCCGGATGCGGGAGTGGCGGCGCGGCGTCCGGTCGGCGCACACGCGCACCGGCGGGATCAGTTCGGGGAGCCCGTCCGCTGCCATTCTGATCTCCCAGCGTTCGGGCTGGACGCCGGGTCTTCCCGCGGTGGGTTCCAGCGACCCGTGGTGGGAAGGACACAGCAGTGCCAGGTTCGCCAGCGTCGTGGGTCCGCCTCTGTTCCACGGGACGATGTGATGCGCCTCGCAGCGCTGGGCGGGCACGTCGCAATCGGGGAAGACACAGCCGCCGTCCCGCAGGGTCAGCGCGGTCCGTTGAGCCGGAGTCACGAGTCGTTGCTCGCGTCCCACGTCCAGCACCTCGGACGGTCCTCCCAGGACGACGGGAACGATGCCGGCGTCGCACAGGAGGCGGCGCGTCCCGCCGGCCGTCAGTGATTCCCCGGCCAGGGTGCGCGCGAGACCGTCCGGGGCGGTGAGCTGCTCCAGCGTCATCGTGACGAGCACGCGCGCCTGGGCGAGTCCCGGTTCGTCGGCTGCCGAGCTGGCGAGGGCGATCAGCGCGTCAGCACGACGCTGCCTCGTGGTGATCTCCCGGGCGTCCGGGTCCCGCGACTCGAGCGCGCGGCGCCGCGCGGTGTCCGCATGCGCCTCGACGTACGCCACGAGCGGGGCGGCTGCGTGTCGCGGCAGGCTCGCCCAGATGATCACCGATTGTCCGTCGTCCAGGAATGTCAGGAACCGGTCTTCCTTGGCCCGTGTCGCTTCCCGCTCGACGCGCTCCTGCTGCGCCCCCGGGCTTTCGTCCGGGCGCACCCGCTGGAGGACGTCCTCGGTCATGCGCGAGAGTTCGCCGGCCGTCCGCTCGGACGCCGCACCGATCAGGATGGTCTCGGCGGCGGCCCGCTCGTCGTCAGTGAGTTCCGGAAGCCTCCCGAGAACCTTCGTGATCGCGGACGCCTTCGGCACGGACACCGATCCGGCGAGCGCCGCCTCCCGGACCATCGCGTGGTCGCCGAGTTCGCGTGCCGCGCGCACGAGCCGTCGCGCCTCATTCCCTGCGAGGTGCTGGGTGTTGGCCAGCCACAGACTCGAGGTCAGGCCCTCTGCTTGAGGGGCGGCGGCGATCCTGTCCGCCTCTGAGAGCAGCACGGCAGCCAACGCCTCCAGCCGCCCGGCAAGCTGGCGTGCCCGCGTGCACAGCTCGAGCCGTTCGGCGGGCCCCAGATCTGACCGCCCCGCGTGGTCGACGGCGTCGAGGAGCGCGTCGATGCGTTCCAGCGCCTCGCACGTTTCCAGCGAACCCTCTACCCCCGCCACACCCCCACCTTAGGCACGCCCTTTCACCCCTCCCCCCGGAGGCGTTGCCCCGACGGGCCTCAGGTCGGACGCGTCTCCTTGACGCGTAGCCAGGGCAGGATCGACACCAGAAGCACCATGCCGGTGAGGGCGAAGGCCCACCCGAAGCCGAAGGCGTCCGCGACGGCCCCTGCGGCCAGGGACCCGGCGATCGAGCCGGAGTCCGAGGCCATGCTGTAGGTCGAGAGCGCCTGGCCGCCCGTGCGCTCGCGTCCGATCACGTCGGCCAGCACCGCCTGGGACGCCGGCGCGATCATCGCCGCGCCGATCCCCGCCAGCGCGGACAGGCCGAGGAAGACGGGCACGGTCGTCGACCACCCGAACGCCAGGTTGGCCACGCCTGCCACCAGCAACCCGGTCAGCAGAACGGGGCGGCGTCCGCGGTCGTCGACGACGCGTCCCGTCGCCTGCTGCGCCACCGCGTTGCCGAGCGCGAACACAGTCAGTCCGACGCCCGCGAAGGGCGCCCCGATGGAGGGAACCGCTGCCGCCATCAGGGGCAACAGGGACACGCGCACCCCGAAGTTCGACCACCCGTGGGCGAATCCTGTGACGAGCAGCGCCCGGTAGGCGGGGTGGGCGGCGGCCTCGGCGAGCGTCATGTGCGGACGGCCGTCGCGCAACCCCGTCGCGCTGTCGGTCTCGGGCAGGAAGAGGGCGACCACCGCCGTGGCTGCCAGGAGGGCCGCGGCGTACACGACGAACGGCACCTGGTACCCGAAGCCAGCGAAGAGGGACCCGATCACGGGCCCGAGGATGTTCCCCAGCAGGAAGGCCGTTCCGTACAGCGACGACGTCCGCCCCCGCAGTTCGGGCGGTGCGAGCTTGACCAGCAGCCCCATCGCCGACACCGTGAACATCACCGACCCGACGCCGCCCACCCCGCGGAAGAGCAGGAGTTGCCAGTACGTCTGCGCCAGCGCGCACAGCCCCGTCGAGACCGCCACGATGAGCAGCCCGGTGATGTAGGTACGTCGTTCGCCGAACCGCGTGACGAGGCCGCCGCCGACTGGGGCGAACAGCAGGCGCATCAACGCGAACACGCTCACGATGGCGGACGCCGCCATGACACCCACGTCGAAGCTGCGCGCGTACTGCGGAAGCACGGGCGCCACGATCCCGTAGCCCAGCGCGATGACGAGGGCTGCGGCGACGAGGATCCAGATCTCGCGGGGCAGTCGGTTCTTCCGTCCCGCTGCCGTCGCCGCCACGGCCCGATCCTATGAGAAGGTGTCGGGATGAGTGACATCCTCGTGGTGGAGCCACGTCTGGTCCCGTTGGGTGACCCCGGTGACATCACCGTGAGCCGGGTTCTCCCGCGTCGCGAGGTGAGCCTGGTCGGCGGCTGGTGCTTCCTCGACCACTTCGGGCCCGACTCCACGCCGATGCGCGTCGCGCCGCACCCGCACACGTGCCTGCAGACGGTGACGTGGTTGTTCTCGGGTGAGTTGCGGCACGCGGACGCGCTGGGCACCGACATCCTCGTCCGGCCCGGCGAGGTCAACCTGATGACCGCCGGTCGTGGGATCAGCCACACCGAGTATTCCGTCCCCGGGGCGGTGCTGCACGGCGTCCAGTTGTGGACCGCCCTCCCGGACGCCGCCCGTTTCGTTGCGCCGCACTTCGAGCACTTCGTGCCCGAGCCGGCACGGATGGGTGATCACGAAGTGGCGCTGTTCGTGGGCGATCTTGGCTGGGAGTCGTCCCCGGTCCGCGTGTACAGCCCCATGCTGGGGGCCGAAATTCGCTTCGCCTCCGAGGAACCTCTCGTGCTCGACCTTCACGAGGACTGGGAGTACGCCGTGCTCGTCGATGCTGGGGACGTCGTCGTCGAGGGCACCCCCGTGCCGCCCGGCCACCTGGCGTACCTGCCGCCCGGCCGGAGCGCCCTGCGCCTGACGGCCGTGGCGTCCGCGGAGAGTGTCGCGCGGGTCGTCCTGATCGGAGGGGAGCCCCTCGGGGAGGACATCGTCATGTGGTGGAACTTCGTGGCGCGCAGCCACGAGGAGGTCACAGCGTTCCGGGCCGAGTGGCAGGCCGCGATCGGCGCCGGGTCGGACGCCGACCCCGGGCGGTTCCAGCCTGTGGTGGCCCGGACGGACGACGAGCCTGAGATCCCGGCCCCGTCGCTGCCGCCGGTCCGGTTGAGGCCGCGGTCGCGGAACCGTCCGCGACCGCCGACGGGTCAGGCGAACAGCGACCGCAGGTAGGCGGCGTCGATCGAGTAGTTGATCCCGTCCTCGATGAGCCGTTCGTTCTTCCGTGAGACGCCGTGGCTGTGCGTGAAGGAGGCCAGGTCCTCGAGGCGCACGATGACGGTGCGCAGGAGTTCGGGGACGGTGGCCTCGGTGCCGTAGGTCTCCAGGAGGAGCTTCACGCGCTGGGAGAGGTCGATCTTGAACTGGGGTGCGTCCGGGTTCGCGGGCCTCATCAGGGGAACGAGGCGGTAGGCGAGGTAGGCGAGGTCCCACAGCCGGGGGCCGGGGGCGGCGAAGTCCCAGTCGATGACTCCGACCAGGTGGTGGTCTCGGAAGACCATGTTGTAGGGCGCGAAGTCGTTGTGGCAGATGACCTCGGCGGGGCGGTGCCGGGGGCCGCGCCAGCGGGCTTCCGGGTCGACGTAGTCCTGGGTGGCGTCGTGGAGTTGGCGTAGCCACGTGGCGGCGTCAACGAGGATTTCGGTGGAGTAGACCCAGTCCGGCATCGGATAGCTGGGTACCTTGCCCTTGAGGTAGGAGAGGGCCTCGCGTCCGTCAGCCGACCAGCCCATCGGTTCGGGGCACCAGTCGATGCCTGTGTCCCTCAGGTGCGCGAGCAGCCGCTGGATCGTCGGCGTCCAGGGCCCGGACTCGCGCAACACCGAGTCGCCGACCCGGGCGACCTCCGTCATGGTCCAGGTCAGCGGCTTCTCTCGGGCAGGGGCCATGAGGCGAGCGTAGGCCTGCCCGCGGCGGGCGGAGCGCTGGTTGCCCGGAGTTGGACGCGGAGAGCGGGCCCGGTCAGGGACGGGCGGGCGCGGTGCCGGGTTCCGTGGCGGGATCGGACGCGCGCTCAGCCGGATCGGTGGCGGACGCCGGACTGGTCGGGATGGTCGTGCTCCGGGCGACCGCGGCTCGGCCGCCGGCGGTGGCGGCACGGCCCGCGAGGGCGGGGCCGACGGCGATGCAGGCGACCAGCACGTAGAAGGTCGGCACGGTGATCGCGGTTCCCTGCCCGCCCAGGCCGATGAAGGCGTACATGGCGGCCACGACCAGTGCCCACAGGCCACCCTGGACGAGGCCCTCGGCGGCGGACGCGGTCTTGAGGGCGGCAGCCAGCAGGTAGGTGAGGCCGAGCATCACGGGCGCCGCGAGTCCGAGTTCGAGCAACAGGTTCGCGGGGTTGAAGGGCAGGCTCACGATGAGCTCCACGATCAGGCTCGCGAAGAAGACGCCGAACCCGATCCCGATCTGCTTCAACAACGCCACGATGCGCCCCTTTCGATGTCGACATTCTAGGCAGGGTTTCAGGTTTGTGGGCAGCACGCGCCGTGGCGTCCGGGCCGGGCCGACCACGCGGTTCGCGCCGCGCCTACCATGGAGGCCGTGGTGGAGGGACAGCAGGTCGCCGGCCGTTATCGCTTGCAGGGCCTGATCGGCTCGGGCGCGATGGGGCA
>CAZZGU010000034.1:14680-16365 GCA_964653755.1 uncultured Nigerium sp.
GGGATCGTCGTGGAGTGCCAGGACGAGCGCTCCCAGCACAAGAACCGCGCCCGGGCCATGGCGCTCCTGCAGGACAGGCTCTACGCCGCGGAGCGCGACCGGCGCGCGGCCGAGGAAGCGGCCACCCGCAAGGGCCTGATCGGCTCGGGCGCGATGGGGCAGGTGTGGCGCGCCCACGACGAGCGCCTGCTGCGCCAGGTGGCGGTCAAGGTGGTCGATCTGGACACGACCACGCAGGCGGCGGTGGGCGAGCGCTTCCATCGGGAGGCCATCGCTGCCGCTCAGCTCAACCATCCCAACATCGTCACGATCTTCGATGCCGGCACCGACGGGTCCTCGGCCTACCTCGTGATGGAACTCCTGCCCGGGATGTCCCTGGCGCAGCTGATCCGGACCCGGGGACCGCTTCCGGTGCCGGACGCGGCGCGCATCGCCGGCCAGGTGGCCCGGGCGCTGGAGGCCACCCACGCGATCGGGGTGGTCCATCGGGACATCAAGCCGGCCAACATCATGGTCCACGGGGAGTCGGTCAAGCTGCTCGACTTCGGGATCGCCCAGCTCGCCGCGGACGCCTCCGCCCAGCTCACGGCGCCCGCCACGACCATCGGGACGGCCGCCTTCATGTCGCCCGAACAGGCCAGGGGACTTCGGGCGGGTCCTGCGAGCGACGTCTACTCGTTGGGCTGTGTGCTGATGACGATGCTGACGGGAGAGCCGCCCTTCCCGGGTGACAACTCCTACGAGGTCGCCGGCCGGCAGATCAACGAGCTGCCTCCGCTGGCGCGCTCCCGGCGCCCGGGGATCTCGTGGCAGCTCAACGGGCTGGTGGCGCGGATGCTCGACAAGGACCCGGCACGCCGTCCCACCGCCGTGGAGGTCGTGCGGGCGCTCCGGGAGGAGTTCGAGTTCGCGGGCGCGGCGTCCGCGGCCCCACCGTCGGTCCCTGCGACGGCCGTCCTGCCTGCCGGCGCGACGGCCGTCGGGGGAACGGCCCTGGGCGCGGCCAGGAGCGGCGGCGTCGCAGGGGATCCCCACGGGCACAGCGCGCCCGTGGGCTCCGCGCGGCCGTCGCCGGTGCGGCCTGATCGTCCCGGGCGTGGCGGCCAGGTCGACCCGCGCCGGTACCGCCGGGCTGCTCAAGGAATCGGCCTCGCCATCGTCGCGATCCTCGTCGTGATGATCGTGTGGGCGTTCGGCTCCCATCTCGTCGGCCAGTTGACGGCGGCGATCGCGCCTTCGTCCGAGCCGACGCGCACCCCCACGGCAGCCCCCACCACGGCGCGGCCGCGCAACCCCTTGCCGTCCATCTCGCTGCCCTCGATCTCCCTGCCGTCGATGCCCTCCCTGCCGTCGTGGCCTGCCGCGGGAGAGGCGGCTCTGCAGGCCGCCGTGGGCGCCGTCGGCATCGCCATCGACGCCATCAACGCCGACGACGCGGCGTCCCGGGCCGCCAAACGGGAATTGCAGTCCGCTTGGTCGGACGCTGCGGACGACATCCTCTCCGGCCAGAATCCCGGGCGGGCCCTGGACCGCTTCGAAGCCCGGCTCGACGACGCCCGCGACGAGGAGGCCATCGCGGTCTGGGAGCACGCAGCGATCTCGTTGGCGTTGCGCGCCGTCGGGGCGGCCGTCTAGGAGCCTGCTGAACAATCTGTCCGCGTGCCCACGGGACTGACCGGCAGCTG
>CAZZGU010000035.1:0-750 GCA_964653755.1 uncultured Nigerium sp.
GTCCTCGCGGCCGGGTTCGCGCAGGTGGGTGTGCAGGTCGACGAGACCGGGCAGGGCGATCAGGCCGTCGGCGTCGAAGCGCTCGACGTGCGCGCTGGCGTCCGCGGGGTCGGCGAAGCGGCCGTCGCGGACGAGCAGGTCGGTGCGGCTCCCGTCCGCCAGCTGTGCCCCCGTGATCAGGACGTCGGTCATCAGTGGTCTCCTTCTCCGCCGAGGATGTGGTACAGCACGCTCATGCGGACGGCCACGCCGGCGGCCACCTGGTCGAGCACGCGGGAGGCCGCGGCGTCCGCAGCCGGGCTGGAGATTTCGACCCCGCGGTTCATGGGGCCGGGGTGGAAGATCGCGGCGGTCTTCTTGAGCCGGCCGAGGCGTTCGACCGTGAGTCCGAAGCCGTCGGAGTATTCCCGCGGGGTCGGGAAGAAGCCGGACGCCATGCGCTCGCGCTGGACGCGGAGCATCATCACGATGTCGGCCTGCTCGATCACCGAGTCGAGGTCGTCGGTCACGTCGCAGCCCCAGGTCTCGACGGCCGTCGGCATCAGCGTGGGCGGGGCGACGAGGGTGACCTTGCCGCCCAGGGTCGCCTGGAGGTTGACGTTGCTGCGGACGACCCGGCTGTGCAGGAGGTCACCGACGATCGCGATGCGCTTGTTCTCGAAGCCGGGCTCCCCGACCGACGCGAAGTGGTGACGCATGGTGAAGGCGTCGAGGAGGGCCTGCGTCGGGTGCTCGTGCGCGCCGTCGCCG